>CAMYJN010000049.1 GCA_947258625.1 uncultured Polyangiaceae bacterium
GAAGCCCCGCAGCTCTAAGACCAAGCTCGATGCGCTCGGCCGGGCTTAGAGCCAGACCCCGAATCACGTTCAAGACTCCATTCACATCGAGGGCGTATTTGGTAGCAATCGCCTGAGCCTCGTCCCACTGTCGCACCAGCTTGCGCGCCAATGCTCGTTCCTCAGCTGTCGTTGCTGAGGAGGCAGGCTCTGAAACAGGGGATGATGAACTCACGCGCGTAGTATAGCAGGGGACGTCGCTTAGGCGACTGTGCTCCGCGCCACCATCATGATCGCACCGATCAAGGGGGTCGTGGCCCAACCGGCGGGACGGCCGTCGAACGTTCAAGTTCGGACTCGCGCCGAGGAAGATCAGTAAGGCGTCCCTACACCCGGGGCTCGGGCAGCGGAACTAGGAGCGCGGATCCGCGATTGGAGACGGCTGGGCAAATAGTGGAGGCGGTGGGAATCGAACCCTAAGCGAAGCGATACGCTAACCTTAAGTGGACACTCGGTTTTCCGGCGTATCGTGGCTGAAGGCATGCGAGCCGATCTCTTACTCACGTACCCTGCAGTACCCTGGAGTCCCCCTGCTCGCCCTGTGCTCTGGTCGCTATTTGGTCACCTACGATTTCGGCTCGGGCGAATGCGAGAGCATTGGTCTTCGAACGCGCGGGCTGGTGATGTGTCCCGACCGAGCTTGCCACGAGCGAGGTCAACGAGGAAATCTCTTCTATCCACAAAGGCGCATGAAGAAGCTTCGGGTTCTGGCCGAGGCGCGGCAGGAGTTTGCCGACGCGCTCCACCACGCGAAACGAAAGCCCGGATACTGGCTCGAGCAGATTCCCTAGTTGGGTTGCTACTTGACCGCCCTCCTGAATGGGGCTGCTATGCTCCGCCCCGTGAGCACCCTCGGAAGGCTGGATTGGGTCGTGGTCGCCCTGTACTTTGTCACGGTCTTCGGGGTCGCGGCGTGGGCGACCATCTCGGAGCGGCGGGAGCAGACGAGCTCGGCGGACTACTTCCTCGCGGGCCGCAACGTCGGCTGGTTCGTCATCGGCGCCTCACTCTTCGCCTCGAACATCGGGTCCGAGCACCTGGTGGGGCTCGCCGGCACTGGCGCCGCGAGCGGCGTTGCGGTGGGACAGTTCGAGATCCTCGCGTCCCTCATCCTGCTGGTGCTGGGCTGGGTCTTCGTCCCCTTCTACCTTCGGAGCGGTGTCTTCACGATGCCCGAGTTCCTCGAGCGCCGGTACTCGCCGGCGGCGCGCTGGTACCTCGCGGTCATCTCCATCGCCGGCTACGTGCTGACCAAGATCTCGGTGACCATCGCGGCGGGGGGAATCGTCTTCGAGACCCTGATGGGGATCGACTTCTGGACCGGCGCCCTCGTCGTCGTCGTCGCGACGGGGATCTACACGGTGTTGGGCGGGCTGCGGGCGGTCCTCTACACGGACCTGCTGCAGATGTTCGTGCTGGTCGGCGGCGCGGTCGCGGTGACCTGGATCGGACTCGGCGAGCTCGGGGGCTGGGGCGCGATGGTCGAAGAGGCCGGACCCGGCTTCATGTCCGTCTGGAAGCCGCTCTCGGATCCGGCCTTCCCGTGGACCGGAATCCTCCTAGGCGCTCCGATCCTGGGCGTCTGGTACTGGTGCACCGACCAGTTCATCGTTCAGCGCGTGCTGTCCGCGGTGGACGAGGACAACGCTCGGCGGGGAACGATCTTCGGCGGGCTGCTCAAGCTGTTGCCTCTCTTCATCTTCGTCGTACCTGGCGTCGTCGCCCACGCGCTCGCGTCCCGCGGGCAGATCACCCTCGGCAGCCCGGACCAGGCGCTCCCAACCCTCATCGGCGCGCTGCTGCCGCTGGGCATCCGGGGGCTCGTGGTCGCAGGCCTGCTCGCAGCGCTGATGAGCTCGCTGTCGTCAGTCTTCAATTCCTGCTCCACCCTGTTTACCCGGGACATCTACCTCAAGCTCCGACCCGACGCTTCGGAGACGCGACAGGTGCGGGTGGGTCAGACGGCGACCGCCGTGCTCGTCGCGCTTGGCCTGCTCTGGATCCCGATGATGCAGTTCATTTCCGGGCAGCTCTACCAGTACCTCCAGAGCGTCCAGGCCTACATCTCGCCGCCGATCGCTGCCGTGTTCCTCATCGGCATCCTCTGGCGCCGCGCGAACGCCACCGGTGCCATCGCAGCCCTCGGCACGGGATTCGTCTTCGGGACCCTGCGCCTCGTCGCCGAGCTCACCAAGGACGAGCACACGGGATTCACATTGGCGTACGCGGAGATCAACTTCCTCCACTTCGCGGCGCTGCTCTTCCTGGTCTGCAGCGTGGTGCTCGTGGGCGTCTCTCTGCTGACCCGGGCGCCAGACGCCGGCAAGCTAGACGGCCTCACCTTCGCGACCACCGCGCCGTCGGAAGACGCCCCGCCTTCGCGATGGCGGACGCAGGATCGATGGGCCTCGGCGCTCCTCGTCGTGCTGGTCGGCTTGGTGTGGTTCTACTTCAGCCCGTGGGTGCATCCCTGACGACGGCCCGGACCCCTCACGTCACTCGGGCTCGATGACCACCGTCTGAAGCGACCCGGCGGGGCTCGTGACCGTCGCCTCCTGCTCTCCGATCCGAACGACGTAGACGACGTCCGCGGCGCCCTCGTTGAAGACGTGAACGGCGATGGTTCCGTCCGGGTTCCGAATCGCCGAAGCGTGAAGACCGAGCGGCCCCTCGACGCCGGTCTCGAGGACCACGCCGCCGGGCCGGCTGTGGCGGGAGACCTGCTTCACGACGTAGAAGAGCGGCGTGTAGTAGACGGTGTCCGTCTCTCCATCGACCATCACCGGCGCGAGGCAGAAGTTGTTGACGTGGTTCGGCCCGCCGCGCTTGTCGAGAACGATGTTCCAGTCGATCCAGCCCGCGAGCCAGTGGCCCATGCCGACGACGAGGTCCCGGGCGTAGCGGAAGGCCGGGGCGTACTTCGGGTGGTCAACCTCGCGATTCTGGGCCCAGTCCCAGCCCCAGTCGGTGGCCTCCTTCTCCCAATACCAGGCGTCGTCCTGCCACCAGGCGTACAACTCTTCGCAGCCGCAGGGTGGCTTCAAGCACTGCTGATTGCAGGACGCCTCCGCGGAGACGCTGTCGATGGTGCCCTCGGTATGAATGATGACCTTGTCCGGGTAGAGCTCGTGCTGCGCGTCGAGCACATCCTCGTAGACCCGGAAGGTGCTGTTGTACCAGTGGACGGCGGTGCCGTACGTAAAGGGAGACGCGATGTCATCGCCGAAGATGACCCGCGTGTAGTCGGGCATCTCGGCGCGGTTCTGGTCGAAGATGAGAATGGGCGTTTCGAGCTTCGCCTTTTTCAGGCGGGGTCCGAGCACGCGGATGAAGTCGCGCTGCTCCTCCGGGGACATCTCCATGCTCTCCCAGTTGCCGCCATTGCCCATGGGCTCGTTGACCGGGGTGAGTGCCCAGATATCCACGCCGGCCTCTCGATACGCCTGGAGATAGGCGACAAAGTAGCGCGCGAAGGTGTCGTAGTGGTTCCCGAGAAGCCGACCTCCACGGCGTTGCGCGGGATCGTAGTACTTGCCGTTGTCCTTCATCCAGGGCGGCGCGGTCCAGGGCGACGCCACGATCCGAAACGAAGCCCCGGGAACCGCTTGTGCGTCGGTGATCAGTTCGAGGAGGCCGTTCTGCCGGTCCTCTTCGATGGAGAACCCGGCGAGGCTCGGGTCGTCGTCGGGGGTGTAGTCGTAGCTGTACTCAGAGAAGTCCGAGCTCCCGACGTGGGTCCGGGAGAGCGCGTAGCCCGCCCCGTCCGGCCCGAAGTACGCCGCGAGCACCTCCGCCCGCTTCTCTCGTGAGAGCTTCCCGAGGGCTGCGGCTGACGCCTGCGTCAGGGACCCGCCGACCCCGTGAAACACCTGCCGCTCCCGGTCCGGGTGCACGGTGATCCCGGCGCTCGCTCCGGCCTGCCCTGCCGTAGGCACGACCAGTGAGATGGCTCCGGTCTCCCGCATAGCGTCACCGGCGCGGGAGGTCAGCAACACCCGCGCCCGTCGGTACTCACCTGAGTCCGCTGGCGTCGTCGCGGGGCCGGGCGTCACCTTTCTGCACGCGGCGAGCGATGCCGCCGCGACAACCAGGAAAAGGATCGCGTACGCCTCGGGAAAGCGGAGCGTCGTCGAGCTCGGGGGCGTGGCCATCGCCCCAACTCTGCCGCCGAACGCAGCCAGACTCAAGGTGTGACGTGGTAGAGGCGGAGGCCTCACGCACCCTGCGGCAGGTGCAAGTGATGCTGCGCAGGCTCCGAGGTGACGACTAGGCCGCGGCTCTCTGGGCCCTTGGGGACCGTTCTGAGAGCCCGATCGCGAAGAACCGGATCTCATGTCTCTCACGGTTCAGACAGGGCCTTTGAAGTTGTACTAGGGAACGGAGAACGTGGGAGACGTGCACACCGCCGAGACCCTGGGCTCGCTAGCCCGCAAGGTTCTTTCGAGCTCACGGCATGCAGAATCGCGTGTCGTTCCTCAGAACGTTGTCCGGCGCCAAGTGTGAGCCGCGAAGATCGCTTAGATGACCCAGCGGATAGAAGTCGGACCCTTACATGCGTCGCCGACTGCTCAACACGCGCAAGCCGCCTTACGGCATTCAACCCGGCCGCGCGCAGTGCGCGCAGCCCAGGCGCGATGTCGTGCGGGACTGAGAATTCGGCTTAGGCTGCGCGTCGTGTGTAGCGATGATGGAGCCCGCCGACCATCGGGAGGGCGATGACTCTCCCTCCTTCGATCGACTCGCGTTGGCGGGGTTCGGGAGCGTCCTTGTCGAGTGCGAGGTGGGTGCGGGATCCGTGATAGTACTCGAGGTAGTTCCGCAGGATGCGCCGTAGGTGCTGCTCTCCGACCACGATGACGTGGTCGAGGCAGTCCCGCCGAAGGGTACCGATGACACGCTCGCAGTACGGATTTTGCCACGGGGAGCGCGGCGCGGTGAGGACCTGCTCGATTCCCATCGCACGCACTCGGCGAACGAAGGCTGCGCCATAGATCTTGTCTCGGTCCCGGATGACCTATTGTGGCGCGGAATCGTAGGGAAAGGCGTTGACTAACTGTTGGCCTGTCCACTGGGCGGACGGACCTTCGGTGACGTTGAAGTGCACGATGCGTCGGCGTTGATGCTCGAGCACGAGGAACACATACAGGACGCGAAACGTGGCTGTGGGCACGACAAGGAAGTCGATGGAAACGAGGTCCTTGGCGTGGTTGCGCAGAAACGTGCGCCAGCTCTGCGAAGGCGGCTTTCGCCGGAGCGGCATGTACCTCGACACCGTGGCTTCTCCGAGCTCGAAGCCGAGCTTGAGCAACTCGCCGTGAACGCGAGGCGCTCCCCAGGTCGGGTTCTCGCCGGCCATTCGACGGATGAGCGTCCGTATCTGTGCGTCGATCGGTGGACGACCGCCTCGGTTTCGGCTCTTCCAGGTCCAGTAGAGTCGAAAGCCCTTGCGATGCCAGCCGATCACGGTTTCGGGCTTCACGAGGATCAGGGCGTTCTGCCAGTCCGGCCACAGACGGCAGAGCGCCACCCAGAATGCGCGGTCCGCTTTGCGGAGCTTGGGGCGCTTGCTCTTGCGATGCAGAATGGCCAGCTGCTGTCGCAAGGAGAGGTTTTCCAGGGCGAGCTCACGCTGCGATCGGAGGCTCGATCGGGCGGTTCCGAGCAGGGCATACAGCAAGCCAATCATCAGGGTAGGCGAGCTTGACCCCGAGCGTGGAAACTTCAACGATTGTGCGCTCGACGAGGTTTTGAGGAGGCACAGGGCTTCGAACACGGCATCGACGCATTCGAGGGCACCGATCTTGTCCGGCGCAAGGGCTTCAGTCTTTGTTCTTTCGCTTTGGAACAGCGCCAAGCACGGTCGGATCTTTTTGGATCTTTCTCTCCTTGTTTCAACGGTTTACGCCGAAGCGTCTCGCGGATACTCTCCACCTCGTGATGAAGGCCAGCCAGGCTGAGCTTGTTGTTGCTCCGCGACGGCGGCGCTTCCCCTCGGTCCTGAGCCAAGGGCTCCCGAGCCGTGTGGCGACCTGCGCCTTGGCCGTCCTGATCTCGTTACCGATCGGTGCGCGGGTGCAGGGACAAGAGCTCCCGGGAATTTCAGCGAAGTCGACCGAAGAGCCAGCACGGGCCCTCGAGCCTACGAGCTCCGATCAGATCGCTGCCCGCCGCACATTGGTGGCCGCGGAGCTGCGAACCCTCGATCAAGCCCTGAAGAGCGCGGATCCGGCGAACGTCAAACAATTGCTAGCGGTTGGCGCGCGATTGCGAGAAATCAGCGAGTTGCTTGAGAAGCAGGCTGCACTCGTGTCGCGCACGGCTCCTGTCGAGGAATTGCCGCCACCCACCTTGGAGGCGCCGTCGGCCTATGCCTTGAATGCTTTGTACGAAGCGCAGTTCGCACACGGGCAAGGAGACCGCAAGCCCGAAGACCCCCTGGCTGCAAGTCGCGAGGCGCTCACGGCCGCCAAAGCAAGGCTCGCCGCCTCCGAGACAGAGCGTCGAAGGGCACGCTCCGACCTCGAGGACGCACCGGCCAGCACGAAGCCGACCGCCAAGAACAGTCTCCAGCTTCGTGAGCTCGAAAGCCGCGTCGCGCAAGAAGAGGTGTATCTGCGGCGAGCCGAGATGGGCGCGGCGCAAACTGCCGTGGAACATCCCGCGGTCGCTGATCTCGACGCGCGAATCGAGGCGATGAGAGGCGCGCTGGCGCGCGGGGAGGGCAGCGCCACTTCCGGTTTCGCCGTGCCGACGGAGCGCGCGGGAGAGCTTCGGAGATGGCGCGAGGCGACCGAGCGGCGCTTGGCGACGGCGGAGCTCAACCTCGAGGCCGTACAGGGCCGTTACGTGCAACAGGCGAAGCCGTCAGCCGAGCTGCTCGAGCAGATCGAGTCGCTCACCGCTCGGCGCGATGCATTGCGCAAAGAGATTGCCTTGGCCGACGCACAGGCCGAGCGACACGACTCACAGCGTGCGATATGGCGCTACTGGGAAGAATTGCTTCGGGGCGAGGGCTCCCGAGAGGAGCTCGAGACTTGGAAGACGGAGGTTCGTGAGCGAGTTGCTGCCTTTGAGCACGCGGAGCTGCAGCTCACGGCGCGCGCTTCGGATCTGCGACTCCGTCTCGACAAGATCGAAGGCCAGCTTGCGGAAGTGCCAGAAGGTTCGAGTCTGCACGGCGTCCTCGCGGGAGAGTTCGAGACGCTGTCGCGTTTGCATCAGAAGCAACGAGAGCAAGCCGCCGCCGTGGCTGCGGACCGCCGCATGTCGGAGCGCGTCCTTGCAGACATCGATGACCGGACGGGGCGCGTCGACCCGCTAGAGTACGCGGCGCTCGTCGTCGAAGCGGCCCGCACTGTGTGGAAGTATGAGATCACGACGGTGGACGACGCGCCCATCACCGTGGGATCACTCGCTCTGGCGCTCCTGCTCTTTGCGATCGGCCTCTGGGCGGCGCGCCGAGGCTCGGGTCTCGTCGCGCGTGCCTCCGAGAAACGCTTCAAGCTCGACACCGGTGCAGCCCATGCCCTTCAGACGCTTTTTTTCTATGCGTTTCTCCTGGCGTTCACCTTGCTCGCACTGCGCGCGATTCACTTCCCTCTCACGGCCTTCACCGTACTCGGCGGTGCACTGGCGATCGGAATCGGATTTGGCAGCCAGAATGTGATGAACAACTTCATCAGCGGTCTCATTCTGATGCTTGAGCGGCCGGTTCGCGCCCATGATGTGGTCGAGGTGGATGGCAACCACGGCACGATCGAGAAGATTGGCGCGCGCAGCACACAGATTCGCTCCACCGACGGACGCCACATCATCGTACCCAACAGCTTCTTTTTGGAGAGCAACGTGGTCAATTGGACTCTTTCCGACGACCTCATTCGCGCCAAAGTCAGTGTCGGCTTGATCTACGGATCGCCGACTCGCCTGGTCGAGACGCTTATCCGGAAGGTCATTCAGGAAGATGACCAGGTCCTGAAGATCCCAGAGCCGATCGTCGTGTTTGACGAGTTCGGCGACAATTCCCTCAACTTCGATGTCTACTTCTGGGTGAAAGCCCGCTCTCCGATGGCGGTGCGCAAGGTACAGAGTGGCGTCCGTTTTCGGATCGACGACCTATTCCGTGAGAACCAGCTGGTAATCGCGTTCCCCCAGCGCGATGTCCACATTGACAGCGCAACGCCGCTGGAGGTGCGAATCCTCAGCGAGGACGGACCCACGACGTCACAGTCGAAACGGGAAGCGACTTGAAGAGAGGAAGAAACCTTGTTTCAGAAACATGACCCCGAGATTGGAGCGCGGCCCGGAACCCTGGCAATCCCGCCCGACTCCCCTTTTCGAAGGTCACGGTCCACCAGTACGATGCGCACGCGGTCGAGCGTCTTGAAATCGAGGACATCGCCCTAGCCGCGGACCCGATCATTCCGCGTGTTGCCGCTCGTGCTGCTCCGAAGCGACCGAAGAAAGTCCAGGACCGCCTGATTCACTTCTTTGGGGCGCTCCTGCTGCATCCAATGGCCCGCTCCCGGAATGACGAGCTTCCCGCGAAGATCCGTGTAGTACGGGGCCATTGCATCCATCAGGTTCATGCCGACGGCGTATCGAAGGACCGAGTCGTGTTCGCCAGCAAGATAGAGGGAGGGCTGCCGGATCTTCATCTCGTCGAGAACGGCGAGCTCGTGCCAGTCGCGATCCATGTTCCGGTATCGATTGATCCCACCGCGAAAGCCCGACTTCCCGTAAGCCTCCGCGCACACGTCCCCCGAGTTGGCGTAGTAGATTTTGGCGAGCGAGCTCCGAATGTCCGCTTCGCACTCCGCTTCCGGTGCGTCGAGTTGCTGAAAGTAGAGAATGTAGAAGAAGCGATGCGGGTACATCGCCTTGAACATTTCCGTGGGCGGGAAGGGGCCACCGCGGCTCAGGTGAGGAACACTCATCGTGATCAGCGCGTCGACCCGCTCCGGATGGAACCACGCCGTATGCGCCACAATCGTGCCCGATACAGAATGTCGCTCTCTTCGCCAAGTGCCTCGACGTGCTCGAATTCGACAGCGGGAATCGGGAACTTGCAGAGGTGGGCGAGATGTTCGCGGGCTTTGATGTGCTCCGGCGAAACCGTGGACGCTAGGTACCGGTGGGCGTGCGCCCCGACGTGATAGGCTAGGTCCGTGCCAGATGGAGCTCTCACCGACATCTTTCGCGCCCTCGACGATGCCGAGGTTCGATACTTGGTCGTCGGCGGCGTCGCTGTGGTCCTTCACGGATACCCGCGCTTCACGGCAGACCTCGATTTGGTTGTCGAGCTCACCGCGTCGAATGCCTCGGCGGCTATCGCTGGGTTGCAAACGCTGGGCTATCGTCCTCGCGCGCCAGTACGAGCAGAGGACTTCGCGGATGAGGACATTCGAGCGAGCTGGCGGGAGGACAAGGGGCTCACGGTGTTTTCGCTGTGGAGTCCCAGCTATCCCGGCACGGAAGTGGACCTTTTCGTCGAGGAGCCTTTCGACTTCGGGCAAGCTTGGTCTCGCCGGCTGGATGCAGTGCTGGACGACGGCACCACCGTGCGCGTCGTTGGAATCGACGATTTGCGTGCCCTCAAGGCGAGCGTAGGCCGACCGAAGGATGTGGATGACATCGCGCAGCTCGACGCGATAGCGCGTGCTACGCTACAAGAGGATGAAGACGGTGAGTGAGCAAGGCTGGAAAGTCCACGAGGCTGAGCAACGAAGAGCATGGCTCCAGCTCACGCCCGCGGAGCGACTCGCCTGGCTCGAGGAGGCGAAGCGGTTCGCCGAAGCAGCAAAGCGCGCGAGGAAGACGAGTGCCGCCACGCCGAGTCGGGACCAGCGCTGACGCTGGAGGTCATTGCCAAGCGGCAGTCCTAGTAGTGGAGGCGGTGGGAATCGAACCGTCGTCGAACCACCATGTTTCGCTTGATTCAATAGCGATTACGCGGAACGGTCTCG
>CAMYJN010000050.1 GCA_947258625.1 uncultured Polyangiaceae bacterium
CACCCTCGAGATCCGGCAGGTGGGAATTGAAGTAGTGCCAGACGAAGTCTTCCGCGAAGAGGTCCGAGGCTTCGCCCAGGTTGCGGAGGTCTAGTTGCTTGAACAGAGAGATGTTCGGGTGCTCTTCGGTCATGGTCGTGCGCCTCCTTCGCTAGCCGCCGAGCCCTCGAGCAGGCTTCGACCCGACTCCATGGCGCCACCCATGACTTCACCCACATGGATCTTTGCCGACACCTCGCCATCGTAGACGTTTCCGAGGAGAACATTGACATCGAGTCTTCCACCACGGACGTCCCCGATGAACAGATTGGTCTTCGTGACGACGCCTCCCCGTAGGTTGCCGACGAGCACGTTCGCCCCCTCGATCGAGCCGCCATGCACATCGCCGGTCAACACGTTGATACCGCGCAGGGCGCCGCCGCGGACATCCCCGATGAGCAGGTTCACGCCGCGGACATCCCCATCGGCGAGGTCGACCACACCCACGTTGCACCCTCGCACCGTTCCGCCTGTGACGGTGCCCTTCATCAGATTGGCCCCACGAACTGCAGCCCCGCGCCGCACTTCCCCCAGGAACACCGCGACGCCGCGGAGGGTCTCTCCCTCAGCAAGCGGCTCGCTCCGAATCAAACTGGGTTTATCGTTGGCTGCGAGATCCTCGAGGGCGTCGCGGACTTCGGTCGGTAGAGACTCGACCACTCGGCCGAACAGCCTGCTCTCGGTCAGTTTGGATACGAACTGATGGATTGGACTTGTCATGGTACTTTCTCCCGCCGTCTGCAAAGTTGTGCAAGACCTGTTCCATGCGGGAACCCGTCGACGCCCCGTTTCCTGCGGAACGACGGGCGTTGCACGAGTCCAGGCTTTCGCGCAGATCTTTCGCGCCACGCGAAATCGTCCCAGAACCGGCGCCAGGGTGATGAGCTGGTAGGATCGGAGGTGCTGATTGCCCCCAAGGGAACCCAACGATGCACGAGGAGTCGCCGAAACGAATTCTGCTGGTCGGAGCAACGGGCTACGCGGGCCGCAAACTGGCCAACTATTTGCTGACGAGTACCGACGCGACCGTAATCCTGTGCGGCCGAGACAGAACCAAGCTCGGTGACCTACAGTCGAGCCTTCCTGCGGTCGATCTCTCACGGCGAACGGAGTTGCTCGAGCTCGACGCAGCCAATGTCGATGTCACCGCCCTCACCGATTTCGATTTGCTCGTGAACGCTACGGGCACCGGGCGGCACAACGCTTCGATGATCCAGGCCTGCCTCGGACGACGAGCTGACTGGATCGACATGCAGATGACTAATGAGCTACTGAATCCGCCGACGGAGCTTCGAGCAAAGATCGAACGCGCAGGTTGCTGCTTCGTCATTCAGGCCGGGTTTCATCCGGGGATCCTCGCCGCGCTCGTGCGCCATGCGGCGCAGCAAATGGATACCATCCACAGCGCCATCGTCGGAAGCGTGATCCGTGACAAGGACGGCGTGCCCTTCACCTCGGGAGTCACTGAGCTCGTCGAGTCGTTCCATGACTACAAGAGCGAGATGTACAAAGAAGGCCACTGGCAGAAACTGGACTATGCGGCCTATCCGACGGTCGAGTTCGAGTATGGTTTCGGCAAGCTACGCGCCTATCCAGTAGAGATGCCAGAATTGCGCCGCTTGCCCGAGCTGTTGCCGGACTTGGAGAATACCGGTTTCTTCGTTGCGGGTTTCAATTGGGTCGCCGACTATCTGGTTACGCCGCTGATGATGCTCAGCTCCAACATCGCACCTCGGCAAACCGCATCGTGGCTGGGGCATCTGCTGAGCTGGTCCACGAGGACATTCGCTCGGCCACCCTACGGCACGGTCGTGCAGGTCGATGCCGAAGGTCAATGCGACGATCAGCCGGCCCACTTTCGGCTCTCCATGTTCCACGAGAACGCCTACGTCCTGACGGCTGTCCCGACCGTCGCGATGATCAAGCAGATGCTGCAAGATGAGTTCCGACCTGGCATCCACCTAATGGGACTCTGCTGTGACCCCGTCCAGCTGCTCTCGGATATCGAGCGGATGGGAATTTCAATCACTCGACAGCTCGAGACCATTCATTATCCCGGGACTTAGCATCCATGCGCGTGGGCCAAGGGACGAACAACAGAGGCGACGCGGGCCCAACAAGGTCGGCGAAAAACGTCGCTCCCAACGCGTGAACTACGACGAATCCGATGGCTACGAGAAAGACAGCCAGCCAAGGCTTCGGACATCTCGTGCTCCGACTTTGGAACATCGCGTCCCACCGCCCAGCCGATGAGCCATCCAGCGACCCCCAATGGAAGTGCTGAGTCCCCAACCGACCATCGTCACGATCATCGCAGCGCCAGCGCGCACGATCTCACGTCACTTCCACACCGTTCTTACGTCCGTCTCTCCCTGGTCGAGGTTTCACTCTGCCACTGTGGCAACTTGCCGAGATCAGCTTCGTATGAGCAATTGTGAGAAGCCGATTCCATATAACATCAGACGGCGGCTTACCTACAGATCAAAAAAGACAAAGAGGGAATCATGTTAGTAGGACGACTGCTCCGCATTCTTTCAATCGTGATCCTAGCGATACTTCTCATCATCGTGGTCGCGGTCGTCGGTCTGTCTCTCTACGAGCCTTCACTGGCGGAGGGCTTCGCTTTCAGCTCGGCAGGGAAGACGATACGGCTTTCAGATGGGCGCACCTTGGCTTACTTGGACACCGGGGACCCTGAAGGCCGTCCTGTGTTCTACTTCCACGGGGCTCCGGGCTCGCGTCTCGAGGTGCTTGTCTTTGACGAGCTCAACCAGCAGTTGGGGATACGCATGATAGCCCCCGACCGCCCTGGTCACGGGCTGTCCGACTTCCAGCAGGATCGCACGTACCTCGATTGGCCGAATGACGTCAGTGAGCTGGCAGACCAACTCGGCATCGACCGCTTCGCTGTGCTGGGTTGGAGCTCCGGAGGTCCGTATGCGGCCGCGGTCGCCCACGGAATCCCTCAGCGCCTCACCGTGGCCGCCGTCGTGGCCGGAGAGGCCCCCTACGCAAGCGACGACCTTCCCCATGGCGCGCTAACTGCGGATACCTTCAGCGGTTCGAGGGTCAACAAGCTGCTCATCTGGAGCGCAAGAGATGGTCCGTGGTTAATGCGGGCTCTCTTCCGAATGATGCGTGTCCTGATCTTCCGGGACCCTACCGGCTTGGCTGAGAACTCTGCTGACGCGAACCTGTCAGCGAAGGACAAGCGGTTTTTCGCACGCCGCGAATACAGTGCCGTGATGCTCGAGGCGCTTCGTCAGGGTGCCGAAGGGACGGCGCACGACTTCATGATCGAGCGCCTGGACTGGCCCTTCGAGCTCGAGGAAATTCATGCGCCAACGGTGTTGGTGATCCATGGCGAGGAGGACGGGGGAGTACACCCCGCAATCGCTGAGTACGTGTGCACGCGTATCCCGTCCTGCGATGAGCCGACGATCTATCCACGTGAGGGTCACTCAGTCGTGTACTATCGCTACGAAGAGATTATCCCGGCTATGCTCAAGGCTTGGGACTGAACAGACCTGACAAGTACCTCGCTGCCCGGGCTCGCCGCCAGAACATCTTGTTACACCTTGCGCGCGACGAAGAAACCGAAGTGGCCCTCGTCATGCGACGCCTCGACGCATAGCCCCGCTGCCTCAAGTCCGCGGGCGAATCGCGAGTGATCAAATCGGTCTTCCCTGGGGTGCTGCAGCAGGGCGCGCACCAGCGGATAGCTGAGGAACTTCTCGTAGACTTCGTCGGCGTAGAAGCGCCCCCCAGGCTTGAGCACGCGATGGACCTCCCTAAGTGCCGCCCTCCAGTTCGGAATGTGATGAATGATGCCGAAATCGAAGACTGCGTCGTAGGTGGCGTTGTCAGCCCGGATGTCGGTTGCGTCGCCTATCCACAGTGAGACCCGGTCGCCAAAGCGCTCGAGCCGGGCTTGCGCGCGGCGAACCATATCCGGGTCGAGATCGAACGCATCCACCGTGTCCGCGCCGAATTGCTCGAGGATGATCTCCACACCGACGCCCCGCCCGCATCCGATTTCGAGCGCCCGGCCCCCAGTCGTGGCGCCGCCCAGTTCGCGGAGGCGCCTGGCCTCGTAATAGCGCTGCGCTGCCTCACGCACGGGGTTGTTCATCAGGAGCTTTTCGACCTTGTTGAGCAGCATACCTCGCTCCAGGCTTCACTCTCCTCCGTCGAACCCTCTGATGAGCTGAATGCCCAATGGAACCAGGGCGACAGCGAGAATGACGGAAGCAACCAAACCAAAGAGGTCGATGTCGACGGCAGCAGACACGCCCAGCAGCACCATCGCAACGATCAGCGAAACACTCTGCCAGCGCGGAACAGCGCGACCAAGATACAGCCCGATGCCCTGAATCATGAAGCCGATGGGAAGGAGTGGCAGCAGATAGAGCAGAACTAGCCATCCCTTGAAACTGAACATGGCTTGAATGCCGGGAAGCATCTGCGCGAATTGCGCTTCCGGCAGCGTGTCGAACGCGCTTGGAACCAGGCACAAAGCGGTTTTGTCTACAGCAAGCATCACGGCTCCGAACACGGCCATGGCGCACCCGAGGAATCCGAGCCATGCGCCCCGCTCCGGCAACATTTCCATGAACTTCAGCGATACGACGATCAGCAGCGGCACGGTGAGCAACATCAGCACGTGTCCGAGATGCATGAGCCGATTGCCATGGAACTCGCCGATGCGGGTATTCACGTCCGTCACGATGGCAAGGCTGAAGAGATTGGGGTGGATTGCGAATGCGAAGATGAAGACGATTGGAAAGACCACGAAGGCTAGTCCCGTACCCACTCGCTTCGCGGACTCGGGCCTGTAGTTTGTCATCGGCGCAACCCCTTTCCACCGCGCCAGAGCAGGCTCCCTGTCGCGAAAACCGAAACGAAGATCAAAGCGAACGGCACCCACGTGCCAAGTGCGCTCGAAAACATTGCGAAACTTCGTTGGATCAGCCAAGCGACGATCAGGACGTCTAGCGCAATGACGATTGCGGTGAAGGCGCTGGCCACAAACATGGGACGGCGACCGCCGCTGCGCAGGAAGAGATGCGCCGTCACGACTGCAAAAATGATCGGCGCCCCGACCGCGTGCCCGATGATTGCTGTCGACTCCGACACCGTGGCGAGCAGCACGCCCATGAGCGCGCCGCAGGCCGCCCAGCCGACGACGCCGTGTCCGATCAGAGCGGCGAGTGATGCACGCGGGATTCCGACGTCGGGCGCACCCGGGCGCCGGAAGCGGAAGTCACAACGCTCGCCACCCTGTGCAAGCGTCGTCGTGCGGATGAGCTCGATGCCGAGCAGCTCCGTGTGGGGCCAGTCGAGCTCACATAGGACGGGGGCAAGCTCCTCGGCCCCTTCTGCGCGGAGGAACTCGATGATTCCGCATTCCACGAAGTCGATGCCGTAGTCGAAGTGCCCGGGCTCACCCGGGACGAATCGGGAGACATAGTCACCTGGATGCGTGCGCGCCTCAGATGCGATGGCGAGCCGCCGCACCTTCTTTTGGTTGGCCGGGCCCATGCGGATTCGTCCGTAGAGGCGCCTCAGCGTACGCGGGTAGTGCGACCAGTAGCTTCTGAACATCTCGCAGAAAAGCTCAGGCGCTTCGTCGAGCGTTAGCCCGCGTGGCTCGAGTACGCGCCAGAGGGCGAGCCAGAATGCCGAGCCGTACAGGCTGAAGGAGCGAGGGTTCGCCGAGCCGCCGATCCACGGCAAGCGGTCAATGACCGCTTCGTACTCTGCCCGAGTCTCGGCGATCGCCGCATCGAGGCCCTCCTCGCCGAATCGGTCCACGAGCAAATCCCGCAAGGTCGTCACGCCGCGATCAAATTGTCTAAGCAATCG
Organism: uncultured Polyangiaceae bacterium; assembly: GCA_947258625.1. Lineage (GTDB taxonomy): Bacteria > Myxococcota_A > Polyangia > Polyangiales > Houyiibacteriaceae > SG8-38. The sequence continues at coordinate 5,905 of CAMYJN010000050.1, forward strand.
ACCGCGCAGCCGTGCGTCCAGGTCTACCGCAAGCTCGGCTGGACTGTTGGGCGCAAAGGCGGACGCTGCTCCCCGCCTAGGTGAACCGCTAGAACGCATGTGGGTATCTTCACCTAAGCACGCTCATAAAGCCACGCTCCAGCGAACGAGGCGGCTAGAGTTTCGAACAAGGCCCAGCCGACGGTACTGAGGTACAACTTGGTTGAATAGACGCCCATGGTGGCTGACCATCCAAAGGCCAATACATACACCAGCAGCCAAGTGATCAAGCCCGCCAATAGGCCACCTTTGATTAGGTCAGCTGTGTTGATCGTTCTCATGAACCTGTTTGAAGGCTGGTCAGCGCATGACCAGCATGATGCGGCCCACTAGTGAACCCTCACTCAGTAGCTCATGGGCTTTGGCAGCTTCCTTGAGTCCGAGCTGTTTGGCGATGATGGGAGTCAGCTTTCCCTGTGATAGCAGGGTGAACAGCGCAGCCATATCCTCGCGGTACCAATCAGGATGGCGCCGCTTGAGCGTTTGGATGCTGTATGGAACGACCTTTCTCCCGTCGGGAATCAAGCGGCTGCGGATGATCTGTCCGGCCAGCGTCGGCAGTCCGCGGAGACGGCTCCGCCGGCCGCCAGTCAACCGGCCGTCGCGAATGAGCGATGTCGCGTGACCGAACGCGACGACCACGCCGCCCCGGCGTAGCACCTTGTACGAACGCAAGATGTGCTTGTCGCCTATGCCATCGAAAACGACGTCCACGCCATCTCTAGTGAGCCGCCGGATCTCGTCGACGAAATCGACGGCCTTATAGTCGATCGGGATACCGCCTAGGCGTGAAACGAGGTCGTGCTTTCGTTGCGAGGCGGTACCGTACATCTCCAACCCGGACAATCCGCCCAGTTGGAGTAGCGCCGTTCCGACCGGACCACCGGCGCTATGGATGAGGACCCGGTCCCCCGCGTTCACTCGCACCGCGCGGTACATCATCTGGTACGCTGTGAGGTGGACGAAGGCCATACAGGCGGCCTCGACCGGGTCGAGGCAGTTTGGCACCGGAACGAGATCCTCGGCTGGTATGCGCAGATACTCCGCGTAGCTCCCGCGCACACTGAGAGCTGCGACCCGATCACCGAGCTGCTGCCCAAGAACTCCCGGCCCTCGTTTGTCCACCACACCGACCAACTCCCAGCCCAATGTGAATGGAGGTCGAGTTGTCTCGGGGTGGATTCCCTCGCGCATGAGAACGTCGGCGAAGGAGACGCCCGCCGCGAGGATTCTCACGCGCACCTCACCCGGTCGCGGCTCCGGCAGAGTGTCTTCAACGACCTCTAGGACCTCGGGGCCGCCGTATTGTGAGACAACCACCCTGCGATACTTCGTCATGATCGATTTCCTTCAATGAAGGATCTACCCTTTCCGGCCGCCGGAGATTGGGGTTTCGGAGGTTCGCCTCTCCAACGCCGACTCACACGGCGGCGTTCGAACGTCATTGGCGTCACGGTCGCCAAAGCTGAAGTTGTCAGTGACCAAATAGTGACCAGAGCGCAGGGAGAGCAGGAGTATTCCAGGGTACTGCAGGGTACGTGAGTAAGAGATCGGGTCGCATGCCTTTGATAGCGATACGCGGGAAAACCGAGTGTCCGCGTAGGGTTAGCGTATCGCTGCGCTCAGGGTTCGAATCCCACCGCCTCCACTGCTTTGATCCCGCAATCAATTAACTTTCGACCGAGATCCACTTCGGTGTCCGAAAAGTGTCCCGAACTCGGTCCCGTTGGGCCGGGAAATCGATGAGCTTTCCGCGCTCGAGGTTGACCTTCAAACAGCGCACTGCTGCCCTGCAGCCGCCTCGTCATGCTCCAAGCTGGGGGCCACTTCCCTCAGGAACAGGCACCCGACGCCATCACCCGCGAGCTGAACGCCCTCCTTACTGCCAATGAGGCAAGCCTATTCGCCAAGGCCCGCCCTCAAGGCTCGTTGTACCACCGGTCTAGCCACCTCAAGATCTGGGCAGGCATCTCGTTCCGGTTTGCCTTCGTGACCTCCCAAATCTCGACGTCTGCGCGGCCCTTGACCTCTGCGATGAAGCCGCCCCCGCGGAGAGCCACCGTGGCCACCAACGGTCGACCCGAATCCAGCAGAGCGCGCATCGCCGCGCGAAACTTCTTCGAGAAGCATTCCATCTTGCCGATCTCGTCGACGAGGTAAATGTCCGTGCCATCGTCGAAGGCGAGGGCTTCCTCGGTGATCTCATCGAGCGTTGCGACGTCCACGCCATAGCGGCCCACCCGATCGCAAGAATCGATATCGACGTGAGCGAGCAACCTTTTTTCGCCTGTGAACATCGACAGCTCGAAGCCGACTCGGCGCCCCGCCCGTCGGATCTCGCCGGTGACGAGGCCGCGTATTCGCTTGCCCGACAGCCCGGCGGCAACCTTCTTCATGATCGTCGTCTTGCCGCTGCCCGGAGCGCCGGTGAGTAGCAACACGCGCCCCTGATGGTCGTTCATGGCGTCCTCATACTAGATGGCGTCCTGCGAAGCCGTCGCGTTCGATGTAGAGTAGAACTTATGGACGCCTGGCCAAGATGCGGCGGAGCCCTCCCAAGACTCCTTTTCGTGCTTGGTTTAGCGTGGTGCACGCAGGGCCGTGCGGACGTGCCATCATCGAGCATCCCGGTTTCCAAAGAAAAAGGAGTCGGCTCCCTCGTGAAACTGCCACCGCCGAAACAAACAGGTCGAGTCCCCTTCGAGAAAGCGCTAGCGCGGCGCAGGTCTGCGCGAGAGTTCGACGATGTCGCACTCGGCGATGCTGAGCACGGCCAGCTCCTGTGGGCCGCCCAAGGCATTTCACATCGCACGATGGGATTGCGAACGACTCCTTCCGCCGGAGCCCTCTACCCGCTCGAAGTGTATCTAGTCACCAAGGACGGTGTCTTTCACTACGAGCCGCGGGCACACCAGCTCAGAAAGACCATGTCGACCGACGTACGCAAAGCGCTTTCTGACGCGGCGCTGCAACAGGAGTCGGTCGCGTACGCGCCCTCGATTTTGGTTCTGGCAGGCGTCTACGAGCGAACCGCAAAGAAGTACGGTTACGCTCGCGCGAAGCGCTACGTGCACCTTGAAGCCGGACACGCAGCGCAAAACGTACTTCTACAAGCGATCGCGTTAGACCTCGCTGCGGTGCCAATTGGCGCGTTCCAGGACGATGAGGTCCGGCATGTGCTGGCGCTCCCCCGAACTCATCGGCCACTCTATCTCGTGCCAGTTGGCCGCCCTGCACGCTAGTCAACGCTCGACATGCCCCAGTAGATCGGCTGGATTTCGAACAGCGTGCCCACCCCTCGCGTCGAGTCGCGAGAGGCCTGCGGCGTAGGCGGCCCGATGAGCAATCTCTATCTCGCGATCGGTCGGCCGCCGGTTGATCGACTCGTAGCGTGGCTTGCCGTCGCGGGCGATTTCGCCGACTTGATACTGGGGTTGATATTGCCCCATCACGTTGACGTAGGTGTCGGGAGAGACGTCGTCGGAGAGCCACTGCATGATCGCCTCGGCTTCGTCGGTCTGACCGGGCATCACGAGGTGCCGCACCAGCAAGCCCCGACGCGCAATGCCATCCGGACCGAATTGCAAGTCACCAACTTGCCGATGCATCTCCTTGATCGCCGCGCGCGCCACGACGGGATAGTCCTTGGCTTTGCACAGGACCCGTGCGCTCTCCCTGTGCCAAAACTTGAAGTCCGGCATGTAGATGTCGATGAGCCCTTCCAATAGTCGAAGCGACGCAAGGCTATCGTAGGCGCTGGTGTTGTAGACGATCGGAATGCGAAGGCCCCGGGGAATCGCGACGGCGAGCGCTTCGACGACTTGAGGAACGACGTGCTCGGGGGTCACGAAGTTGACGTTGTGGCAGCCTCGGTACTGAAGCTCGAGTGCCATGTCGGCGATCTTTTCGGGTCGCAGGCCGCGGCCGGTTTCCTGCTGACTGATGTCCCAGTTCTGGCAGAACACACAGCGCAGATTGCAGAGACCAAAGAAGATCGTGCCGCTGCCGTTGTGACCCCTCAGGCAGTCCT
>CAMYJN010000051.1 GCA_947258625.1 uncultured Polyangiaceae bacterium
TGCTGCCGGCCAGCAAGGTCGGCGGATTGGGCCTCCGGAACACCAAATCTTCTCCGTCCAGCCGCACCTCGAAGCCTACATCGTTACGCGAAAGCGTTGCGGCAGGAGCCACGGCTTCGATGGGAAGCGGCACCCAATCTTCGCCGACGTCGACTCTTCGTTCGACCCCGGAACGCGCGTTCATGATGAACACCGCAACGCCACGAACGTCGTTCTTCTGGTACTGGAAGCTCGTTTCGGGGGCTTCCGCCCAGGTCGTTTCAAACTCGCCATCGGAGTTGGCGTCCCATCGATACTCGTAGCCGAGCCCCAGGGGAGTCGTGAGCCCGACGTTGTTGCCCTCGAACCTGACTTCGATGTGCGAATGCGGCGCCCAGAAGAAGGCCAGAACCGCAACCACGCCGACGATCATCACCCCACCGTACATTTGGACGACGCCGTTCTGCAGTCGAGCGAAGATGCGACCGGCCTCGCGAACGTTGAAGCTTGGGAGCTTCGTCATGAGCGCGTCGACGAATGTCATGTCCGCGCGGCCCACGACGGTGGCCACCTGCTTGATGGGGTTCACGATCGTCGCAGCGTAGAGCTCGTCGACGCGCCACTTGTCGAATGCAAGCTCGAAAAGGCGCTTGGGCATCTTCTCCGCCAAGGCATCGCGGCTCTTGTTGCGGTAGAGCAGCCAAGCGGCGCTGATTCCGATCGCCATCGCGCCGAAGGCGAGCCCAGAAGCGAGATTCACGATGTGCATTTCCTCGGGGACCGGCTGTCCCGCGACCGAGGTCTCCATCCAGTGACCCCACCAATTGAAGAGGTGCGTCCCAGTGATAGGAACCACGTGGGGAAGCCCGAGGAAGCCGGCGAACAGTGCGCCAAAGCCGAGCACGACCAGTGGAATGGTCATGCTGGGAGGCGACTCGTGCGGATGCGCGTCGTAGGGATGGTCACCCGACTGGTCGGCGCTCCGATACTCGCCGGTGAAGGTTAGAAAGTACAGCCGGAACATGTAGAAGGCGGTCATCACGGCGGCCAAGGTGAGGCCAATGAGGGTGAACCAGCCGACAGCATGTTGGAATGAATCGTCGGGGCGGTAGATCTGGGCGGCTGCACCGAGAAGGATCTCGTCTTTCGAGAAGAAGCCGCTGGTGAGCGGAAAGCCGGCGATGGCCAAGCAGCTTGCCAGGAACGTCCAGCGCGTGATCGGCAGGATCTTCTTGAGTCCGCCGAGCTTGAAGATGTCAGCGTCCCCGTGGGCGTGGACGGCGTGCATGACCGAGCCCGCGCCGAGGAAGAGACAACCTTTGAAGAAGGCATGGGTGAAGACATGAAAGAAGCCCGCCGCGAAGAAGCCGACGCCGACGGCAGCGAACATGAAGCCGAGCTGGCTCACGGTGGAGTAGGCCAGGATCTTCTTCATCTCACGCTGGACCACCGCGATCGATGCCGCGAGCAGCGCGGTCAGTGTGCCGGTGACCGCGATGATCGCCATCGCCACGTCCGAGGTGATGAAAAGCGGAGACAAACGGCAGCAGAGGTAGACGCCGGCAGTGACCATGGTGGCGGCGTGAATGAGCGCGGATACCGGCGTAGGGCCGGCCATGGCGTCTGGGAGCCAGACGTAGAGCGGAATCTGAGCGCTCTTGCCGGTGCAGCCGAGGAAGAGGAACACACAGGCGACGGTGGCAAGGCTGGGCATCACGCCAAAAATCCCGAACGGGAAATCGGCCCGGAACTGGCCGTTCATCGCTGCCGCGTTGATCTCGGCGAACTCGAAGGAGCCCGCTACGCCAACCAAGATGAGCATACCGACGAGGACGCCGAAGTCACCGATCCGGTTGACGACAAACGCCTTGCGGCCGGCCGCCGCATACACGCGGTTTTCGTACCAGAAGCCGATCAGCAGGTAGGAGCAGAGACCGACACCCTCCCAGCCCACGAACATCACAGGCAAGCTGCTCCCGAGAACCAGAATCAGCATCGAGGCCATGAACAGGTTCAGAAAGCTCATGAACCGCGGGTAGCCCTCGTCCTCGCCCATGTAGCCGATGCTGTAGAGATGAATCAGACCACCGACGCCCGTGACCACCAGAGTCATGACGCCGCTGAGCGAGTCCATCAGAAACCGGACGTTGATCGCAACGACATTGCCGCCTGGAAGCCCAAGCGAGAACCACTCGTAGAACTGATACGTCAGGGCTGGATGCTCTAGGTCGTGGCCGCTGAGCCCGTAGAGCTCGATGAACGCGGTCACCGCGAGTCCAAAGGAAACCGCGACGGACCCCACACCGACCAGGGTGACCAGGCCCTTGGGCATGTACCGCCCGACCAGGCCGTTCACGATCGCCCCGCCCAAGGGGAACACAATGATCAAGAGGAGCAGAAATTGCTGATTGGCTTCGTCGTGCATGGATTCAGTACTTCAGCAGGCTTGCGGCGTCCGTATCGATCGTCTTTTTGATGCGGTAGTACGCGATCAGAATCGCCAAGCCGACGGCCGCCTCGGCAGCCGCGACGGCAATGACGAAGAAGGCGAAGACCTGCCCGTCATGGTTCCCCGGGTTCACGCGATTGAACGCAAGCAAGACCACGTTGACGGAGTTGAGCATCAGCTCGATCGACATGAGCTGGATCAGCATGTTGCGGCGGGTCAAAAACCCTGCAGCCCCGATGCCGAACAAGACCGAGGCGAGCGCGAGATATGTGCCGACTCCCATCGCCAGTTACTCCGTGCGGCTCCGCGCGATCGCAACCGCGCCAACGATGGCCACCAGGAGCGTGATCGAAACCACCTCGAAGGGGACGAGCGCCTTCGAGTAGATCGCCATGCCAAGGCCCTCGACCGTTCCAAAGTCTTCCGATGGCGCCCCCCAGGGCAGATCGAAATAGGCAAGCGAGGTCGAAACCGCCAAGACGATCGCGATCGTGACGGCAAGGCTCAATGTGCGCGAGGCAAATCGCCCCTCAATTGGTCCCACCTCGGAAGCCGGACCGATCAGCATGATGACAAAGACGAACAGGACGACGACAGCGCCGGCGTACACCAGAAGCTGAAGGGCGGCCAAGAGCTGTGCATCGAGCGTGAGGAACATTCCGGCGAGCGAGATGATGTGAACGAGAAGGCCAATCGCCGCGCGCAGCGGACGTCGCGCGGAAATCGTCACCAGGCCCCCAGCCATGGCAAAAATTGCCGTCGTGACGAACAGAATGGTTCCGGGGCTCGTCACGCGCGTCCCTCTACCATGGCGAGAACACTCTCGTCGTGCCGGACGCCCTCGGGCACATCGCGGGCCGCGGCTTCCATGAACTCCTCGCGGAACTTCTGCACCATCCCGAGCATCGGCATCGCGGTACCGTCAGCAAACGCGCAAATTGTATTGCCCATCATGTTGTTCGAGATGTTGACCAGAAGCGCGACGTCCGCGACTTTGCCACGGCCTTCGCAGAGGTTGTCGAGCACGTCGACCAGCCAGCCGCAGCCTTCTCGGCAGGGCGTGCACTGGCCGCAGGACTCGTGCTTGTAGAAGCGCATCAGGTTGCGGCAGGCCTCCACCATGTTGACGGTGTCGTCCATGACGATCGCGCAGCAGGTACCGAGCATCGTGCCGAGCGCCCGGTAGGTGTCGACGCCCATCGGCACGTCGATTTCGCTCTGACCGTGCCATTTGTGGAGCGGATGGGCTTCGGCTGGTGCATCGACCTTGCGGCGCGGATCGAGCACCGGCGTCGAGGAGCCTCCAGGGATGACCGCCTTCAAGGGGCGGTCGCCGAGCATCCCGCCCGCATAGTCTTCGATGAGCTCCCGCATGGTGATCCCGACGGGCGCTTCGTACAGACCCGGGTTTTTCACGTGGCCACTTACGCCGTAGATTCGGACGCCACCATCCAGCGGCAGCCTGCTCAAGGAGGACCAAGCGTCGCCACCCATGTCCACGATATCGGGAACCGAAGCGATTGTTTCGACGTTGTTGACGATGGTCGGCATGCCGAACGCGCCTTTGACCGCTGGGAACGGTGGCTTGAGCCTGGGCTCGCCGCGACGTCCTTCCAGCGAGTTGAGAAGCGCGGTCTCTTCCCCGCAGATGTATGCACCCGCACCCGAGTGGACGTAAACCTCGATCGCGTGGTCGATGCCAAAGGGCCGCTCGCCCAGGTAGCCCGCTTGCCGCGCGTCCGCGATCGCCTGCTCGAGCCGGCCGATCGAGACTGCAAGCTCGCCTCGCACGTAGATGTAGGCCACGTGCGCATCGATCGCGAAACAAGAAATGATTGCCCCTTCGATGAGCCGATGGGGGTCGAGGTCCATGATGCTGCGGTCTTTGAAGGTGCCCGGCTCGCTCTCGTCCGCATTGATGACGAGGTAGATCTCCTCGCCCTCCTGCTTGTTGAGGAAGCCCCACTTCACGCCGGCAGGAAATCCAGCACCGCCGCGGCCGCGAATGTTGGCCTTCTTGACCTCGTCTTTCAGGTCTGCGGGCTTACGGCTCGTCAGCGCTTCTCGCGCGATCCGGTAGGCGCCAGTACGCTCCGCATTGGCAAGCTTCCAGCTCTCTGAAATGCCGTAACGCGCGGTCAGCAAGGGCTTGGTGGGCGCGCTCATGACTCGTCGCCTTTCTCATCGGCCGGAGGTGGGGGTTGGGTAGCAACCCGTACGGCCTCTCGACTCGGCGGCGGGGGCGCGCTGCTCACGCTGCTACGGCTGCCTGCGTCGCCATCCGTTGGCGCATGAAAGCTCGCGAATGTGGAGAACTCCGCGGCGGCAGCCTCCGCGCCCTTGGCGGCGTGCGTGTCGATGATGCGGTCGAGCAGCTCCAAATCGAGGTTCTCGTAGTAGTGGTCGTTGATCTGTACCATTGGAGCCTGCCCGCAGGCCGCCAAGCACTCGGCCTTGAGCAGGGTGAACTTCCCGTCCGAGCTGGAGTGGCCGGCTTTGCAACCGAGCTTGCTCTCGAGGCGCTCCTGAATCGCTTTGCCCCCGCGAAGATCGCACGAAAGTGTTCGGCAGACCCAAACGACGTTCTCCCCAACCGGTTCGTCGAAGAACATCGTGTAGAAGGTCACGACGCCTTTCACGATTGAAGTCGAAAGCTCGAGGCGCTCCGCGACGTACTTGACGACGTCAGGGCTAATCCACCCGTTCTGTCGCTGGCAGAGCCACAGGATGGGCAAGAGCGCCGCGCGACGCTCGGGATAGCGGGTCAATACGTCCTCGACCTGTTGTTCGCGTTCCGGCGTAAGCGCAAAAGCCATGGCAGAGCGACCGGACGCTAGGCCCGCCGGGCTCCCCTGTCAAGGTCGCCAGAACAGTGGTAAATCCCGCCGCTCATGACCGAAGACGCAGGACAGTCCCCTTCGCGAAATATCGGACTCTGGGTCGGGTTCGGGTGCCTTGGTGTCCTGGTTCTCTCGTGCTGCCTACTGACCTTTTGGGTGCAGTCCTACGGCATGCAATTCATCCTCGGCCAGGGCGAGGGCACCAAGATGTGGACTTCGCGGCTCGTTCTGGTTGGCGCCCTCGAGGGTACGCGAAAGACCTGCACGAACGGGGTGATCAGCGAGGACGCATTGCCGTGGTTTCACCCGAACATGCCGTCGGAGACCCGGAACCTGGCCTGCTCGCTCGATGCCGCGATGCTTCAGGCGCTTGCTGCGCCGGAGCGAAGTACCATCGTTTCGATCGAGCAAACCGACCGGGCCACGCTCGCGTCCGGGCTCGGCATGGACCCCACGCTTTGTTTCGCGCACCGCACCGAGGACTTGAGCGCGTTTGGATGCTTCGATACCGATCGCAGCTCCGGCGCGATCCCGTATCTGATCATTGATCTGAGCCTGACTCGTCCGTGACTTCGAGAGGCGTCCGGCGGTACGCCACGGTCAAGCCGGCGCTGCCCGAATGCCCGCGTGGACGCAGCTGGAGCATTACGCAGGGCTCCGACCCCTCATCGGTCATGCAGTTCGTCAACCCGGCAAAGGTGCGGTTCTGGCGCAGCCCATGCCAGTCGACGCCAACAGGAACATCTCTGTCCCGTGGATATCGAAGCGACGATACGGAGCCGTCCCTCTCGATGAAGAGGAGCTCGGCCTGGAGCACATTCGGATCCTGTGAAAACGCCAAATCGAACATCCGCCAGAACATCGCTTCGCCATGCTCGAGTTGCGCTTCGCTGATGACGGTGCCGGATGAACGAAATCGCTCGAGGAGCGGCTTCATGTTGTCGGGGAGCGATTCCTCATCCCCGTTGACGGCGCCGACGAGCAAGCGCTTTCGGGCGACATCGGTTCTCAGCTCCAGAAGCTTCAGGGCTCGCGACCGTTGCTCAGCGAAGTTCTCGATGTAGGGCTGAGCGGCCCGAACCGCCTCGGCCCTGCCCGTGCAACCGCCCAAAAGTGCTTGGACTGCCAGCAGCCAAGCGCTGACCAGGACCCATCCAAAGCGGGCGCGCATGGCGCTTACAGTAGTCGACGAGCCGCACAAGCCCAACTAAAGTTCCCACGATGGCGCTCATCGAATTCCGAGGGGTCAAGAAGGCCTTTGGGCCAAAGGTCGTGTACCGCGATCTGAACCTCGAAATCAACGAGGGCGAAGTGATCACGATCATCGGTGGCTCCGGGCAAGGCAAGAGCGTCATGCTCAAAATGCTGATCGGCCTCTTGGAGATCGATGGAGGCAGCATTTTCTTCGATGACAAACAGATCTCTGGGATCACGGAGGCACAGTACGCAGCGGTTCGGCGGCGAGTGGCGATGCTCTTCCAAGCGAGCGCCCTTTTCGACTCACTCAACGCAAAGGAGAACGTGGCGTACGGGCTGCGGGAGCAGCTCGACATGAGCGAAACGCAGATCGCGGAACGCGTCCGCGAGTCACTGACCTACGTCGGGCTTCCGGGCACCGAGGAGACCTGGCCCGCGGATCTGTCCGCTGGAATGAAAAAGCGGATCGCGCTTGCAAGAGCGTTGGCCATACGGCCTCAGGTCCTACTCTATGACGAGCCGACGACGGGGCTCGACCCGATCAACGTCACCCGTATCGCCGACCTCATCCAGTATCTGAACGACACCCTGGATGTCACCTCCGTGGTGGTGACGCACGACATGGACACGGCCCTGGCGATCAGTGACCGCATCGCAATGATCCACGAAGGCTTTGTGATTTTCTCGGGAACGCCGGACGAGCTGCGGGCCTCGAACAACCCTCAAGTCCGTGACTTCATCGAGGGCAACGCTCCGGTCGACGAAGACACCGAAACTCTGCTAAGGAGTGCGGGGTAAGGGGCTGCGTAGGGCAACAAATGAAGACGACCGCCGGTACTCGCCTTCGTGTGGGCATTTTCGTCATGGTCTCCTTGGTGATCGGCGCGAGCGTCGCCTTTGCCATAGGCTCGCAGGAAAACATCTTTTCGCCCAAGACGACCTACTTCACGATCTTCCACGACGTCGGAGGTCTACAGAGGGGCAACACGGTCCGCGTCGCCGGGGTGAACGTCGGCTCGGTCACCGAGGTCATCATTGGCGAGTCGGGGCGCATCGAAGTCTACTTCCGCGTGATCGACGCCGCGACTCACCTGATCCGCGGCGAGCCGGGCGCGTCGCTCATTGGCGAAGGGCCCAAGCCCAGCTTCGCCGCGATCGGTAGCAAAGGCCTTCTCGGCGACCGCATCATCGAGATTTCGGTCGGCTCCGACGAATACCCCGAATGGGATCCCGAGCAAGCGATTCCGGTCTCGGTCGGCGGCGGCATCATGGCTTTGGCCGAGCGTGCACTCGTCGAAGTAGAAGGGACGGCCCACAACCTCCGCCTCGCCACGGACCCGTTCTCTGACCAGGAGTTCTCGAACGATCTCAAAGAAACGGCTCGCAATCTCGCCAAGGCAAGCGGCGTCATCGCGAACGGCGACGGCACGATCGGACGCTTGATGAACGACGCGGAGCTAGGCCGCGATGTGAAGGGCGCCGTGAAGGAGCTCCGCGCGGCTGGAAAACAGGTCGCGCAGCTCAGCGAAAACCTCAACAAGATCACCGAGGACATCCAGACGAACGAAGGCACCGCGCACGCCCTGATTTACGGGACCGAAGGCGCCGACGCAATTCGAAACATCCGTGACACCTTTGGCCAGCTGAACACGATCTTGACCGACGTTCGCGAGGGAGACGGCGCGGTCAACCAGCTCATCTACGGAGAGCTCGGCGACTCGTTCATGGACAACCTCCAGAACGCCAGCGACGACATCGCCTTCCTCACCAAAGAGGCGCGCGAGGGTAAGGGCACCATCGGCGCCCTGCTAACGGACCCTTCGGTCTACGAAGACATCAAGCGATTGGTTGGCGACCTCGAGCGCAACGACATTCTTCGGGCGCTGGTGCGGTACTCGATCCGCCGCGACGAAGCCCGAGAGCCCGTCGAAGTCACCGAAGAGTAGACCCATGCGGGCCTATCTCGATCTGCTGCGGAACGTGCTCGACAACGGTGTCACGCGCGACGACCGTACGGGTACGGGCACGCGAAGCTTGTTCGGCTATCAGATGCGCGTCGACCTTCGTGAAGGTTTCCCTTTGCTGACGACGAAGAAGCTCCACTTGAAATCGATCGTTCACGAGCTTCTGTGGTTCGTACGCGGGCAGACCCATGTGAGCCAGCTCCAAGAAGTGGGAGTTTCGATCTGGGACGAGTGGGCGACCGCCGAGCAGACCGCACGCTTCGGGCGGAAGGAAGGTGACCTCGGCCCGGTGTATGGGCATCAGTGGCGGAACTTCGGCGCGACTGAGCGAGAGGACGGCAGCTACGAGCGCGACGGCTTCGACCAACTCAGCTACGTGCTCGACCAGATCCGCGACAACCCGGACAGCCGCCGACTCATCGTCTCCGGCTGGGACCCGCGAGAAGCCGAGCGCGTCGCCCTCCCCCCTTGTCACACGCTGTTTCAGTTTTACGTGAGCAAGGGCCGGTTGAGCTGTCAGCTGTACCAGCGGAGCGCCGACGTCTTTTTGGGGGTCCCCTTCAACATTGCGAGCTATGCCCTGCTCACCATGATGATCGCCTCGGTTTCCGACTTGGAGCCGGGTGATTTCGTTCACACGTTTGGCGACGTGCATCTATACAGCAATCACGTCGAACAAGCGCGCTTGCAACTCTCCCGCCAACCTCGCCCTCTACCGACGATGAAGATCGACCCGTCCGTGCGTAGCTTGTTCGACTTCGAGTATGAGCACTTCCGACTGACGGACTACCTGCCCCACCCCCGCATCAAGGCCCCGGTGGCAGTGTGACCGATGCCCTCGCTGCCCAAGCGCCCCTTGCGTTGATCGTCGCGGTCGCTCGGAACGGCGTGATCGGCCACCAAGGCGGCCTACCCTGGCATATTTCCGAGGACCTCAAGCACTTCAAGAAGACGACCAGCGGCCACGCGATCATCATGGGCCGCAAGACCTATGATTCGATCGGAGGCCCGCTGCCGAAGCGTCGGAACATCGTCGTCACGCGGCAGTCGGACCTCGAGCTCCCAGGCTGCGATCGGGCCGAGAGCCTCGACGAAGCCATCGCTCTGGCCCGAACCACCGACCCCTGCCCCTTCATCATCGGCGGCGCAAGCATCTACGAAGAGGCCCTGCCGATGGCGACCGAGCTCCATGTGACGACGATCGATCGGGAAGTCGAAGGCGATACGTACTTTCCTGAGGGCTTGTCGGCGTTTGTAGAGGTCGAGAGCCGCCCCGGCGGAACTCCCGGCGTTACTTTTCGTCTACTGCGCCGAAGATCGCCCGATCGCTGAACGCTGTCGCTGGCGCTGACGCTGACGCTGACGCTGACGCTGGCACTGACACTGACACTGGCGCTGCCGCGGTGCGGGTGGTTGCTGAGCTTGGCGGCTGGTT
>CAMYJN010000052.1 GCA_947258625.1 uncultured Polyangiaceae bacterium
GCTCCACGTTCCGAAGCCCGTCTCGCTCGATTCGCGCGTACAGCGCATCGACCATTGCGCGGTCGGTGTCGAGGGCCAGGACCCGGCCCTCTGGGCCCACCGCGTCCGAGAGGTAGCGCAGGAAGTATCCCGTGCCCGCCCCGAGATCGACCACCGTCATGCCGGGCCTACAGGCGAGGCGCTCGACGACCTGCGCGGGCATCTGCCAGTCGTCCCGCTCCGGGTCATCGAGTCGGTCCGCATAGGTCTGCGGATCTGGAAACCGGTGCTCGGACCCCGTCGAGTGCTCGTGAACTCCAGCCGCCGCGGTTGCTTTGGGCGGCTTTTCGGCCGATCTCCCGTTGCACCCCGCGCCGAGGGCTGTCACAAGCGCGAGGAGGGGAATTGCTTTCAGGGTCATCAGGATTCCTCGGTGTCTTGGCCTTACAATTAGCGACATCTTTGACGCGGGTAAATGACTTCGCATATTTAGACGACGAAAAAGTGCGCTACTTAACCCCACATAGGTACAAGAAAAATTGCGTGTAACTACCTCGGGACTATGCTGGCGCCCGTGCTCTCTGAGTTCAGAGGGGGAAGGAAAAGGAACTCCATGAAGAGACATCTCAATTCATCTTTCACCGTCTTCGTGTGCCTGACGGTTTTCGCGACCATGTTGGTAGGCTGCAAGAAGGACGCTGAAGAGCCTGAACCCGAGCCGACGACCGGCTACGAGGCTCCGGAACCAGAGCCTGAAGTTTACGTCGAGCCTGCCGAAGAACCCTGCGTCGTCGAGACCGTGTACTTCGCGTTCGATTCGGCTGAGCTCGACAGCAGCGCCCGCTCGGCGCTTCAAGCCGCCGTGGAATGCTATCGCGGCCAGGCCGATCCGGGGCTTTCGCTTCTACTCACGGGTGCGTGCGACCCACGCGGTACCGAGGAGTACAACATTGCGCTCGGCGAGCGCCGCGCGCGGTCGGTTCGCAGCTACTTGGTGTCGCTTGGTTTGGACAGCAGCCGGATCTCCATCACTTCGGTCGGCGAAGAGATGGCGACGGGCACCGACGAAGCGGGCTGGGCTCGCGACCGTAACGTGTCCGGCTCCGAGAACTGACGCGCATGGGGGGTGCGCTCGTGGGGGGTAGCCATTGATGCTTTCGGTCTTCCTTCAGACGAGCGCACCAGAACAACTCAATCCATGGCAACTGGTTGTCGGCGCTTCGCCGGTCGTCCAGTTCGTCCTGCTGATTCTCGTCTTCATGATGGTGATGTGCCTCTACATCATCGGCGCGAAGTGGATTCGGCTGAAGCAGGTCACCGACCAGAGCCGAGGGTTTCTGCAGCTTTTTTGGGCCGAGGAGCGGACTCGCACTTGGAACGGCAAGGCGATGAACGAGATCCACAGCCAATCGGCGGCCTTTGACCGCTCGCCGATTGCGACCGTCTTTCGCGCGGGCTACCGCGAGCTCGCGCGAATTGCTCGCAGCGGACGCCCTTCCAGAGCGGACATCGGCAACGTGGAGCGCGCCCTTCGCCGGGCGCAGAGCGCAGAGATGACCCGGCTCGAAAACAAGGTCTCCTTCCTAGCGACCACCGCTTCGACCGCGCCCTTCGTCGGGCTCTTCGGCACGGTTTGGGGCGTGATGAACTCCTTCATCGCAATCCACGGCGAGAAGAGCGCCGGGCTCGACGTCGTGGCGCCGGGCATCGCCGAAGCCCTGATCGCGACCGCGCTCGGGCTTGCCGCAGCGATTCCCGCCGTGATGGCCTACAACTACTTCGTGCGGCGAATCCGGGTGGTCGATAGTGAGACGGCTGCGTTTGCAAGCGACTATCTGAATATCATCCGTCGACACTTGTTGGTGGACTAGGCGATGTCTTTTTCGAACGATGGCGAAGGACCGCCAAGCGCGCTCAGCGAAATCAACGTCACGCCGCTAGTCGACGTGATGCTCGTGCTCTTGATCATCTTCATGGTCGCCGCGCCGATGCTCACCACTGGGGTCGACGTCGAGCTTCCAAAAGCTGACGCACCCCGAATGGACATCGATCAGGATCAGCCGCTGATCACCGTCCAGCGCGACCAACGCATCTTTTTGTTCGACGAAGAGGTTTCCCTCGACGTCCTGCGGCAGCGTTTGGTGACAGACGAGCGGATTCGCGATGTGGACGAGGTGTTCGTGCAAGCGGACGAACAGGTTCCGTACGGCGCCGTCGCACAGGTTCTCGCCCTCGTGCGTCAGGCCGGCATTGGAAAAATGGGGCTGGTCACAGACCCGCTCACCCGAGAGCCGAGATAAGCCATGCCCGGTGCGAGCGACTGGCGGGCCCTCTCTCTTCTCGAGACGGAGCAGCCCACGCTAGCCGAAATCATGGGAGGCATCGGCTTCACGCTTGCGGCATTCGTGCTGACCCCTTCGCTGGCTCTGCTGAGCGCGTTGTTGCTCGGGGGAATGGGGACGATTTTCGGCGCAGGCGTCGAGGAGCTCCCGCCCCCGCCCATCGAAGTCATCGAAACGCGTTTCGTCCGACTTGGGAAGAAGAGGCCGCCGCGAAGGATGCCGAGCAAAGAAGTGCCAAAGGTGGAGCAAACCGCGCCAGTCCCGCAGGGACCAGACTCCGAGCCCGTTGCTGCGGTCGCGACCGGGAACAATGCGAAAGGCCTCGCGAAGCCCACGAAGAAGCGTACGAAGCGCGACGAGGACCTCCTGTCACAGCTTGGCGCCAGGGCTGGCGCGATCTCTGACCTTGCCAAGGCGCCGGAGCCGGAGGGCGACCCGGACGGGATCGTCGAAGGCACCAAGGCCAGCGGAAATGACCGCGAAATTTACATCGGCAAGCTCTATTCCTACTTTCGAAGGGGTTGGCAGGTGCCCACCCTCATCACCGACGAAGAGCTTCAAAAACTGGCCTGCATGGTCGAGCTTTCGATCACGCAAGACGGACGGGCAGGTGATTATGAAGTGAAACGTCGGAGTGGGAATGAAGCGTTCGACGAGTCCGTTCGTCGGAGGTTGCATCAGACAGCGGGGGCGAAGCTTCCAGAGCCCCCGGAATCGGTGGCCAACCAGATACTGGGGAAATCGGTCTCGCTGGTCTTCGTTGGGCGTCACGCACGTTGAGGTTGCACATGACTTGGATTGAATTTCGAAATCGATGGATCGGCGCAGTGGGGATTCGTGTAACGGGAATCGTCGCGCTCGCCGTTGGCGTGCTCGTCGCCTCTGCCCTGCCGGTCATCGGGCAGGACGAAGCCCCGCCATTGCCCGAAGACAAGATCGTCGTCGAGATCGATGCGCCGGACGAAGACGTGTTTCGCATCGGGATTCCGGACCTGATCGGCAATGCCACCGAGCTCGCGGCGAATGGCGGAGCCATTTTGCAAAACGACTTCCGCTTGATGCCTGGCTTTCGCGTCATCGGTCCGAGCGCGGTCCGACACGATGCGACCAGCCGCGGCCTTGGAGTGGACCTCGGCGCCTGGGCAGTGTTGGGTGCCAACGGGGTCATCAAGGGCCAGGTCTTTGGGACCGACGCCGGAATGAGCGTCGAGCTTCGTTTTTATCAGTCGAGCGGAGGAGAAGTGCCCGTGCTTCGTCACACCTATCGAGGGCCTTCCAGCGAGCTGCGAAAGTGGATGCACGACTTCGTCAACCAGGTGATCGGTGTCGTCACCGGAACCTACGGCCCATTTGGCACCGAGATCGCCTTCGCGCGCAAGCACGGGCCAGGGCAAAAAAGCGTGTATGCCGCTGCGATGGACGGCTATGGCGTCCGGCGGGTTTCGAGCGGCGGCGGGGTCTCCATGCTTCCCTCCTTTGGGAAAGGCTCGATCTGGTACACGCGCATGTCGAAGCAAGGGATGTTCATCACCAACACACGCGTCGGAGGCAGGCGGGTCATTGGCGGAAAGGGCATCACCATGGCTCCCGCGATCTGCGGCGACCGAGTGCACTTCTCCTCGTCGCGATCGGGGAACTACGAGATCTACAGCTCGAATCTCGATGGGTCAGGCCTGCGACGGTTGACCCGCAGCCACGGGATTGACGTGAGCCCGACCTGCGGGCCTGGCGGCAAGCTGGCGTTCGTATCGGACCGTCACGGAAGCCCTCAGATTTTCAGCATGAACCGCGACGGCTCGAACGTGCAGCGCGTCACCTTCCGCGGCAACCACAATCAAACGCCCGTCTGGTGCGCCGACGCGAAACAGCCGCTCATCGCGTTCAGTGGTCGCGATGGCAACTTCGACATCTTCACCGTCAACGTCGAGACCCAACAGTACACCCGGCTCACCCAAGGCCAGGGCGACAACAAGGACCCCGCGTTTTCGCGCGATTGCCGGCTGATCGCGTTCACATCGAACCGTCGGGGGTCACCGGGCGTCTATCTCTCGGGACAAGACGGGTTGGATCAAAATCAGATCATCGACGGCGTGGCTGAAACGGTTCGCTGGGCACGCTGAACGTGCGAATCTGGTATGCTTCGGCCCCATGGCGATTTGGAAGCTGGGCGGCCTTGCGACGGTCGTGATCCTCGGGCTGGCTGCGCTCGGGTTATGGCGTGTCTACGGGGGCGGAAACCTTCATACCGACGGTGAGATCACAGCGACTCCGCTCGACCGCGGCGTCTTGACCGCGCGTCAGACTGCGCAGAGAGCGATCGCGGACAGCTCGGAGACACGCGTGCTCTTTGGCGATTTGCACGTGCACTCGACCCTGTCCGTTGACGCGTTCCAGTGGAGCCTGCCGTTGATGGGAGGCGAGGGCGTCCATCCCCCTGCCGATGCCTGCGACTTCGCGCGCTTTTGCTCGCAGCTCGACTTCTACTCGCTCACCGACCATGCCGAGGCGCTGACTCCACGCACTTGGGACATGGTCCGCGAGTCGATTCGGCAGTGCAATGCCGTCGATGAGCAGAGCGCGCAGCCGGACGTCGTCGCGTTTACCGGCTTCGAGTGGACGCAGATCGGAACCACGCCCGAGACACACTTTGGCCACCGCAACGTGATTTTCAAAAACACGTCAGATGCGCAGTTGCCGAGCCGGCCGATCGCTGCGCCAGGCCTCGCCGCGCAGGCCTTCCGCGATCGCGAAACGCTCCGAGCGAATTGGAAGATCCCGTTAAAAACATTTCCGAACAACCAGCCATACAACGACGCCGCAGAACACGTTCGGGAGATCGCGCGCCTGTCGACTTGTGCCGAAGATCAAGCGTCGCCCGACCTTCCAGCCGACTGTCGTGAGTTCGCGAAGACTCCGGAATTACTCTTCCAGAAGCTCGATGAATGGGGCTTCGATGCCATGGTGATTCCACACGGCACGACCTGGGGCTTCTACACGCCTCCCGGCTACGACTACGACAAGCAGCTCGAGGCCAAGCGCGACAACCCGAAGTGGCAGCCAGCGATCGAAGTGTTCTCGGGGCACGGGAACTCCGAGGAGTATCGAACGTATCGCGCCGCAGAGAAGGCCGACGAAGGCTGGGTCTGTCCCAAGCCGACCGATGATTTCGAGCCCTGCTGCTGGCGCGCAGGGGAGATCATCCGCAGTCGATGCGACGAGCCACTCTCAGAGGAATGCGACGAACGAGTGGCCGCCGCCCGCGCGAACTATCTGCGAGTCGGAGTCGCGGGGTTCCTCACTCTGCCAGGCACCGATCTCAGCGAATGGGGTAACTGCGATCAGTGTGCCGATTGCTTTCAGCCGAGCTACGCGTACCGGCCGGGCGGTTCAGTGCAGTACATCCTCGCACGCGGCAGCTTCAAAGCTGGCGAGGCGCCACGGCATGCGACCTTGGGTTTGATCGCGTCGAGCGATAACCATTCGGCGCGACCCGGCACGGGATACAAGGAGTACGAGCGTCGAAAGATGACCGAGGCGCGTGGTGTCGTGAATGAGGAGTGGAGAGAGCTGTTGTTCAGCGATGCCAAGAAGACGGATGAGTCGGTGGCGCTTTCCCCGGAGGCGGTATTCGCCAGGCCGCCGTTTCGTCGCGTGTGGCTCGAGCGCCAAGCATCGTTCTTTCTCACCGGAGGCCTCGTCGCGGTGCATGCCAAGAAGCGGACGCGCGATGCGATTTGGCAGGCAGTGTTCGACCGGGAGGTCTACGGGACGTCGGGCGACCGAATCTTGCTCTGGTTCGATCTCATCAACGCTGCGGAGGACCGTGTACCGATGGGTAGTCAGCTCGCTTTCGCTGGGACTCCGAGGTTTCGAGTTCGCGCCGCGGGTGCGTTTGCGCAGCTCCCCGGCTGCCCCGACGAGGTCACCGGGGCGCTCGGGGCGGAGCGCATCGGCCGAATTTGTGCAGGAGAGTGCTACCATCCTTCGGACGAGCGTCGCAGCATCACGCGCATCGAGGTGGTTCGTATCCAGCGGCAATTGGACGAGAGCGAGGCGTTCGAAGATCTCATCGAGGACCCCTGGCTGACGCTACCGTGCCCGACGGAAGGGGAAGTTTGCCAGGTCGAGTTTGACGACCCCTGGTTCGCGGCGGCAGACCGAGAGGTCCTCTACTACGCGCGCGCCATCCAAGAGCCGACGGCGGCGGTCAACGCGGGTTTGCTCCGCTGTGAAGGGGAAGACTGCGACCCCTGCTATGGCGACTACCGAACGCCCTTCGACGACGACTGCCTGTCGATGACGCAAGAGCGAGCCTGGTCCTCGCCGATCTATCTCAGCCCCCCGGCCAAGCCCGCGAGGCCTTAGCGGTCGTCGCAGTCCGCGGCGCCAAGCGCACGGATCCTGCGCAGATCTTTCTTAGCCTCGGCGACGAGCTTCGACCTCTTGTGGTTTTTCAGTAGGGCCTTGAGCGCGGTGCTTGCGTCGTTGCACGAGCGCACGTCCAAGAAAGCTTTCGACATCTCGTAGAGCGTCTTGTCGAGCGCGTCACTCCTTCGGTAGGTCGACAACACCTTTTGGAATTCCCCTAGCGCGGCCGCGGCCTGGCCCTGCTTCAGGTAGCTGGAGCCGATCATGTACTGCGCGTTGTCCGCATGCTCGTCCTTGGGGTACCGCTCCACAAAGGCGCGCGCGAGCCCGCGTGTGTAGGAATACTTGTTGACGCGATACGCCTTCGTGAGCGCCTCCCAGTGCGCGCTCTTGCTCTTTGGAATCTCGTTCGAGTCGATCGGGACATCCATGCCGGCCGCGCGCGCGACTTCGCTCAGCCGGCGCTGCAGCTCGAGGCTCTGTTCGGCCTGCGCTTTGCTCGTTCCGCTGCTCTCATGACGAAGCTCCGCGATCTCGCCTTCCATCGTTGCGAGCCGCTGTTGGATCCTTTCGATTTGGAGACCTTGGTCGGCGCTGTTGCGGCGAAGGACTCGGCTCGCCTCGGCGAGCGCTTCCTCGAGCTCCTTTCGTTTGACCTCCAGGTCTTCTTCGAGCGAGTCGAGGCGTTTTTGGTTGGCGGCAATGTCGGTCTGCATTTGGCTGATGCAGGCTGGCGCCGAGACGAGGGTGAGCGACAGCGCGGTGAGCCCCAGGGCGAGGCCTGAGCGCGTGCCGCCGAAAAGTGAAATCATCCCCATGCCCAGACCATTTAGTATAGATGGGTTAGTCGGGCCATTTTATGAGTCCGTGTGGAGCAGGCCGTTGCGGTCCACGATAGCCTGCAGCTGTCGCAGACCGTCCTGAAGCTTCGCGAAAAACGAGGCGGTGTGCGGGACGAAATGGAAACTCGGGTGCTTGGACCAGAGCTCTCGGAGGCGCGTGTCGAGGCGCCGGGCCTCCTCGTTGGTCTCGGTTCGCGCTGGATTTCCGCCTTCGATCGAGATGTCGCCGACCGCGGCCGATTCGAAGAAGATCACGGCGTCGTAGCGGCCGAGCTCTTCTTCGAAGCTGGTGCGCAGAGTTGCGAAGAAGCCCGCGGGCGCGCTTTCCGGCCAGAAGGCGGCGCCGTCGATGGTGCCACGGTCGCAGAGCAAGACGCGGCCTGGGTAGAGCGCGCCCTGAATGTCTTCGAGCGCAACTTGGGCGTGGAAGATGGCCTTTTGAGTTGCGGCACGGGCCCGGGGTTCACCAACACGAGGGAAGCCGCCGGTGAACAGCATCGTAGCCGTTTCGGGCACGATGACGATCTTTTCGCCGATCTCGCGGCGGAACAAGTCTGCGGCCGTGCTCTTCCCGCCCCCGGGGCCGCCGGTCAACACGATGCGAAAATGGTTTCGTTTCGAACCGTTCATCTTCGAGGCTAAGATAGCGGATTCCACGACGCCCGGGTACGACGAAAGGCTTTGTCGACTTCCTTCCGGACACTGCAGAGCGGGGCTGCGAATCTCGCACGCCGGGGAGCGTCATCTGGTCCGAGGGGCGGGCGAGTTGCTGCTGTCGTAGCGAGGCCGCGCGCGCTCGGGTAAAGGAAGCAGGATGGCAGTCCGACTCCCCGCTGGGCTCATTCGCAGCCTTCTCCGCTTCGTGCTGAAGCCTTTTCTTGGGCCGCCGTTCCCCGTCTCGTTTCAGAGAGTTTGGTTGCGGCTGGCGTCCAACGCCAACCTTCCCTCGAAGGCCTCTGAATTGCTGCCGCTCGACATCGAAAGCATGCCGGCGGTTCGGGCGCGGCCCCACGGCAGCGATCCGGATCGTACGATTCTCTATGTTCACGGTGGCGGCTACTGCGTTGGCAGCTGGCAATCGCATCGAGGACCGATCACGCACCTGGCGGTCGCGGCCGGCGCTGAGGTGTACGCACCCAACTATCGCCTCGCACCCGAGCATCCGTACCCTGAAGGCCTGGAGGACGCCTTGGCGGCGTATCGCTGGCTGCTCGCGACTGGGCTGTCGCCGTCGTCCATCGCCCTGGCAGGTGACTCGGCCGGCGGGGGCCTTGCGCTGGCGGCGGCGATCGCCATCCGTGATTCGGATCTTCCTGCGCCGTCCGCGCTGGTCCTGATCTCGCCCTGGGTGGATCTACGGTGCGACAGTCCGTCGATGACCCGTAACGTCCGCATCGACCCGATGTTGAGACCGAGTTGGTCGCGCGCATGCTCCAGGATGTACCTCGATGGACGTGACCCTGGGGACCCCGGCTGCTCTCCGCTCTTCGCAAGCCACGAAGACCTGCCGCCCATCCTCATTCAAACCGGGAGCGACGAGATTATCGTCGACGACTCGATCCGACTCGAAGCCAGCTGCCGCGAAGCCGGCGGTGACGTCACCCTTCAAGTGTTCGACGGGCTCTGGCACGACTTCCAAACCCACGCTGGCATTCTGGAAGCGGCGGACGAGGCAATGGACAAGATCGCAGAGTTCCTCGACGGTCAGTGGAATTAAACCACCGTGCCTGATCGCGCAACCCTACGGAAAGATCCCGTCCAGCGCATAGGCGCTCGCAACCGACTCGATGGCGCCGAGGTAAGCAGCAGTGCGTAGATCGGGCAGCGATCGTCGCTTCCAAGGTTCGCGAATTTTTTCGTAAGAGATCGCCATCGTATTTTCCAGCGCCGTACGAACGAAATCGATCTCGTTGGGCGCCTGGAGCAGAAGGGCGGCGTCCTCTGGAGGGACGCTCTTCCCGGTCAGGCGGCTGATCGCGTCGAGAATCCGATTGTTCGAGATCTGCTGATAGCGGCGGGTCATGCGCTCGAAGCTCACATGCGAGAGGTTCTTGATCCATTCGAAGTACGACACCACGACGCCGCCCGCGTTCGCGTAAATATCCGGGAGCACCACGGCCCCAGCTTCGCGAAGAATCGCATCTGCCTGGGGATCGACTGGGCCATTTGCGGCCTCGACGATCACTTTCGCCTGGAGCTTCGGCGCGTTCTCAGCAGTGATTTGATGCTCGAGTGCGGATGGAATCAGCACGTCGCAAGGCTCTTCCAGGATAGCGTCCGGATTGGCCAGGTAGCGGGCGTCTGGGAAACCGCGAAGAGAGCCGG
>CAMYJN010000053.1 GCA_947258625.1 uncultured Polyangiaceae bacterium
CATCGCCCGCCTCGCCGCCGGGGTGGCAGCCTTCGCAGAACTCAGCGTAAACCTCGGAGCCGGTCGCGACGTCGGTCGATTCGAGCGGGAATTCGAAGCTCGCCAGCGACAGCGCGGTGGTTCCACCGGACTCTTTCGAACAAGCAAACGCGAACGCCAATAGGCCGATCATCAGGACCGCGAACAGATTCTTCCCCATCTTTTTTCCTCTCCCCGGGCGCCGCTATGCGCGCGGCGCCCCCTCATTCCCCTTGCGTCTTAACTGTAGCAGTTTTTCCCGCTGGACCCGAAAAGCTTCCGTATCGTCTTTAACGACGTCGCTGTGGCACGCCGCCTTTTCTTCTGCGCCGACTGCGTTCTTCGTCTTGCCCGCAAGACGGTGAATCTCCTCAGGCGAGAGGTGGCCGCGTGTACGGAGAATCTCTTGCTGATCGGGCGTGAGGGCCGCGGACTTCATCACCCTCTCACGCTCGAAGCCATCGGCCTTACCCGACTCGAACTCGACGATCTCTTTGGAGATCCGGACCGAGCACCAGTCGTGCCCGCACATGGCACAGAAGTCCGTATCCACGTCGAGGTCCTCGTCGTGAAACGCCCGAGCCGTGTCGCTGTCGAAGGCCAAGTCGAAGTGCTTTTCCCAGTTCAGTGCCGCACGCGCACGCGTGAGGTCGTCGTCCCAGTCGCGCGAACCTGGAATCCCGAGGGCGACGTCCGAGGCGTGGGCCGCGATCTTGTAAGCAATACAACCTTGCTTGACGTCGTCGCGCTTGGGCAGGCCGAGGTGCTCTTTCGGAGTCACGTAGCAAAGCATCGCTGCGCCGTGGTAGCCGGCCGAGGTCGCGCCGATGGCACTCGTGATGTGGTCGTAGCCGGGAAAGACGTCGGTCACGAGGGGGCCCAGCACGTAGAATGGCGCCCCGTGACAGCGCTGGCGCTGGAGCTTCATGTTGTATTCGATTTGATCGAAGGACACGTGGCCGGGGCCCTCGACCATGACCTGGCAGCCTCGTCGCCACGCGCGTTCGGTCAGCTCCCCCAAGCGATCGAGCTCGCCGAGCTGAGCGGCATCGGTCGCGTCGGCGAGGCCGCCTGGGCGCAAACCGTCGCCGAGCGAAAACGAGACGTCGTACTCGCGCATCAGGTCACAGATCGCCTCGAAGTGCGTGTACATGGGATTCTCTTCGCCATGGTGCAGCATCCACTTGGCAAGCAGGGATCCGCCGCGCGAAACGATGCCGATCAATCGTTTGCGGATGAAGGGCAGGTGTTCACGCGCAACGCCCGCGTGAATCGTGAAATAATCGACCCCTTGCCGGGCCTGATGGCGCAGACTCTCGAGAATGACCTCGAGCGTGAGCTCTTCGATGCTGCGGCCGATGATCATCGAGTAGATGGGCACCGTGCCGATCGGCACCTGCGAATGACGGATGATCGCCTCCCGGGTCGCGTCGAGGTCGCCGCCGGTAGAGAGGTCCATGACCGTGTCCGCGCCCCAGCGCTCCGCCCAGTGCAGCTTCTCGACCTCTTCGTCGGTGCCGGAAGAAACGGGCGACGCACCCATGTTCGCGTTCACTTTCGTCAGCCCCGCCCGACCGATGCACATGGGATCGAGGTCGTAGCTGAGGTGGACCTTGTTGGCGGGGATGATCATCCGGCCCGCGGCGACCTCGTCTCGCACCTGCTCGGCGCTGAGGTGTGCTTCGCGCTCGGCGACGCGTTTCATTTCCCGCGTCACGATCCCGAGGCGCGCATGCTCCAGCTGAGTGACCGGCACAAAGCCAGCAGGCGGCCGCCAACGGCCGTCTTCGAAGCACCAATCCTCGGGCATGAAGTCCCAGGCGGTCTTGTCGCTCGGCTGCGGCATGCCGGGAGTGTCCGGGGAAGAGAACGTTCGGGGGCCGCCGATGTTCGGTGCGTTTGCAAACGAGCCCGGTGTCGTGCCTGCGCGCTCGGTCGACGGGTTGTGGGCGCCGCGAAGAGGGATTCTGAAATCAGTCATCATGCTTCTCCAGTAGGGAAGAAGCCGATGGTTCGCTTCCCTACGCCGGTTTGAGCCGGATCAGGTTCGACGGGTTCTTCTCAGCCCAATGTGGCGCCCCGAGCGAGGGCCGACTCTAGCACGGCCCTCGGCGCGCAGCTATCCTCGGCCGCACCGTCCTCGGAAAGACCATGACTGCGACGCCTCTCTATCGCTCCCGCCCCTCGGGCTTCGACATTCAGCCGGCCTCGCAGGCCGAGGCTCGAAGGATCAACGACTTCATTTATCTCTCGGAGGGACTTTCCAACTCGTATTTGATCACGACACCCGAAGGGCGCGTGGTGGTCAACACCGGGATGGGGTTCGAAGCGCCCATTCACAAACGGAACTACGACGCCATCGATGAGAGCCCGCTTCGTTACATTCTGCTCACGCAAGGGCACGTCGACCACGTCGGCGGCGTCGACCTCATGCGCGAAGCAGGGACCAAGCTCGTCGCTCATGCCCGCAACCAAGCGCATCAGGCCGACGATGCACGCATCGCGTCGTTTCGAGCCTCGCGTAGCGCATTCGCCTTTGCTGACGCGATCGCGCGTGCCTGGACGTACATTCAAGAACAGGTTGGCGGCGGGATCCCTGCGCAGTCGCGTCCGATTCCCGACATCACCTTCAAAGAGCGCCACGAGCTCGAGCTGGGCGCGCTTCGGATGGAGCTCATCTGGACACCGGGCGGGGAGACGACCGACTCCATGGTGATCTGGTTGCCGGATCACGGAGTCTGCTTCACGGGCAATCTCTTCAGCGCGCTGTTCGGGCACTTTCCGAACCTCGTCACGGTGCGGGGCGATCGGTATCGCGAGGCGCTGGGCTTCATCGACTCGCTCGAGACGGTGCTCGCGCTCGAGCCCGAGCTGCTGCTGCCCGGGCATCACGGACCGGTCGCGGGCAAGGAGACCATTCGCGAGGAGCTGACACGGCTGCGTGATGCGGTTCGCTATGTCCACGATCAAACCGTGCGGGGCATGAATCACGGCAAGGACGTCCACAGCCTCATGCGCGAGATTCAGCTGCCGCCGGAGCTGGAGGTCGGCGAGGGGTACGGAAAAGTGTCCTGGAGCGTGCGAGCGATCTGGGAGAACTATGCTGGCTGGTTTCACCACAGCTCGACGACAGAGCTGTATCCGGTGCCCGCTTCGAGCGTATACGGCGATTGGGTCGAGCTCGCCGGCGGCGCGGATGTGGTGGCGCGGCGCGCCGACGAGAAGTTGAGCTCAGGCGAGCCGCTCCAGGCGATTCACCTCGCCGAAGCCGCGCTCCGGGAATCGCCCAGAAACATCGCCGCGCTCGAGGTCATGATCCGCGCACACGAGCAGCTCGAACGCGAGAGTGAAAACTTCTGGCTGACGCAGTGGCTTCGCAAGCAGCTTGCAGGACTCCGTTCTACCCTCGAGGCGGCAGAAAGCGCGGATTCGAAGTGAACGACTGGGCGAACGACATTCGAATCGACGACCTCGGTGCGCCGGTTCTCACGCGCATGCAAAAGATGGTGGTCGACGGCTTTGCCGGTGCAGAGGTCGAGCTCAGCGAGGGTGCGGTGCTGAAGGAGGCCCAGACGCGAACTGGGCTTTCCGAATTTGGACCGGAGGATTTCCGCGAGCGCCTGGCGGTCTGGTGCCGGGCGGTCGACGAGGATGCAGAGCTCGGTCCGATGGGGCGGGTTCGATTCTTTGGCGACATGGTGCGCTACGCCGCGAACCGTTTGCGGTTTCACGACCTTCTGCGGCGACACCCGGAGATCCTCGACGTGAAGATCCGAACACCGATCATCATCGCGGGGCTTCCCCGCTCGGGGACCACGCACCTGCTCAACTTGATCGCCGCAGACAGCCGTCTCCGCTCGCTTCCCTATTGGGAGAGCCTCGAGCCAATTCCCGATCCGAGCCAGCTGCCCGGGCGCAAAGAGGAGGATCCGCGGTATCTGAAGTGCGCCGCCGAACATCAGATGCTCGGCCAGGTCGCCCCCTTACTCAAGAACATGCACGACCTGGCTCCGGACCATGTTCACGAAGAAATCGAGGTCGCAAATCTCGATTTTTCGTCCTACCAGCCCGAGTGGCTTGCCGTGGTTCCGCGTTGGCGTGACTACTACTACGCCCACGATCAGCGCCCGCACTACGAGTACATGAAGAACGTGCTCAAGGCTCTGCAGTGGATGCGAGGTCCGGATCGATGGGTCCTGAAGTCGCCCCAACATTTAGAGCAGCTTGGCCCGCTGATCGAGACGTTTCCGGATGCGACCGTGGCCATCACGCATCGAGACCCGGTGTCCGTGGTCGCTTCGGCGATCACGATGCTCACCTACGGGGACCGCCTTCGGCGCACCAGGGTGGATCCGCCCGCCGTGGCGGCGTACTGGATCGATCGGGTCGAACGACTTCTGCGCGCCTGCGTGCGGGACCGGGAGCTCTTGCCTGAAACCCGAAGCATCGACGTGCTCTTCCACGAGTTCATGGCGGACGATGTGGCGATGGTGGAGCGCATCTACGAGGTGGCGGGCATCGAAATGAACGATGGCGCGAGGTCCGAGCTCGAACGCTACATGGTCGCGAACCCGCGCGGGAAGCACGGCCGCATCGTGTACGACCTTCCAGGCGATTTCGGAGTCGATCCAGGGCTGCTTCGCAAGCGCTTCGATTTCTACTACGAACGATTCCCTATCAAGGCGGAGAGATGATCAAGCAGGTCAAGATTCACGGTCCGGGCAAGGTTGGGCTCGATGATGCGGAGAAACCCAAGCCTGGGCCTCGTGATGCCGTGGTGCGCGTTGCGGCCTGCGGCGTCTGCGGCACCGACGTTCGCTACGTTCGCATGGGGGGTCTCGGGCGTGCCATGCCGCTCGGGCACGAGCTCTCCGGGGTCATCGAGACAGTGGGCGCCGAAGTGTCCAATCTAGAGCCGGGAATGCGGGTCGTGCTCAACCCGACCGCGTCGGCAAACATGATCGGCAACGGCGGCTCCGAAGGTGGCTTCACGCAGGAGCTCCTCGTTCGAAACGCTGCCGACGGCGGTTGCCTGTTTCCAATCCCCGATGCGCTTCCGATGCACCTGGCTGCGCTCTCGGAGCCGCTCGGCGTTGGGATGAACGCGGTCGACCGGACGAACGTCGCGCCGGGGGACAAAGTCGCGGTCTTCGGTGCCGGCCCCATCGGGCTTTCCGCGATCGCCACCCTGCGTGACCGTGGCGTCACGGATGTCGTCGCCATCGATCTCTCTCCACGGCGGCTGGAGCTGGCGACCGCACTCGGCGCCCGCGCGACGGTGAACGCCTCGGAGCAGGACCCTTGGGTCGAGCTCAAGAAACTTCATGGCGAGGCACCGCTGATGGGTGCGCCCATGGCGGGGACCGACGCCTACATCGAGGCGTCTGGCGCGGGCAAGGTGATCACCGACGTCCTGCAAAACGCAAAGGCCGAGTCGCGGCTCACGGTGGTGGCGCTCCACGAGCAGTCGGTCAACGTGAGCTTTCTCTGGGTCATGATGAAGCAGATGACGATCCGCGGCGCAATGGAGTATCCGGCGGACTACAGCGAGGCAGTCGAGCTGCTGACCCGTTGGGACCTGTCGCCGATGATCACCCATCGGTTCCCGCTCGAGCGAATCAGCGAAGGAATCGAGGTGGCTGGCGATCCAAATGCAGGCGGCAAAGTCATGATCGATATCGACCTCGAGGTGCGCTAATGAGCAACGCGGCAAACTTTGATTTCTCGGGTGCGCGAGTCCTGGTCACCGGAGGCTCCAATGGGATCGGCGCGGCCATCTCGAAAGCCTTTGCCGATGCCGGCGCCGACGTCGCGATCACCGGGACGCGCGCTTCGGCGAGCGAGTACGACGGCGACCTGTCCGCCTACGAGTACCATCAGCTCGAGCTCGCCGACAAAGCCGCGATCGAAGCGCTGGCTGCTTCGCTCGAAAACCTGGATGTGCTCGTCAACAATGCAGGCGCGAATTTTCCCGGTGGGAAGCACGAAGCGGTGCCAGATGTCTTCGAGGAGTCGGTTGGCATCAATCTGTTTGGCGCGTATCGACTTGCAGTCGGCTGTAAGGACAAGCTGGCCGCGAGCGAGCTCGAAGGTGGCGCGAGCGTCGTCAACTTGGCCTCCATGGGCGCATTCCACGCGGTCCCGATCGTGCCCGGCTACAGCGCAGCCAAGGCCGGGATCGTTCAACTCACCAAGAACCTCGCGGCGACCTGGGCCGGCGATGGCATTCGCGTCAACGCCGTCGCCCCCGGCCTCATCGAAAGCAACATGACCAAGCTCATGAAGGGCGTGGAGCCGCTCGAAAAGCCCTTCATCGACCGTACGCCGCTCGGGCGCTGGGGCGCACCGGACGACATCGCGCCGGTCGTGCTCTTCCTGGCTAGCTCGTCGGCCCGGTTCATGACGGGACAAACGATTCTGGTCGATGGGGGCTACTCGATCACCTAGGCCGTGCGATGACCAAGATGTCCAAAACCGCCCTCTTCGACGCTGCCCTCACGTACGGAACCTTTCCCGCGGTGTTTGGCGGTGCGATGGGGCTCGGGATCTACGGTGTCGCGCAGGGCTGGAATCCGGTCTTCACCGCGATGGGACTCGTAGGCGCCGTCGTTCTTCTTCTGCTCGTCCTCGAGCGGGTCCACCCCTACCAAGAGGAATGGCTTCACAGCCATGGAGACCTTCGGACCGATCTCATCCACAACCTGGTGAACTTCTGGATTCCCGAGGTGTACACGGTTGCGTTCGTCGGCGCGCTCACCGTCGCCGCGGCTTGGCTGTCGAATGCTGTTGGCGCCGATCTTTGGCCCAAGGAGTGGCCGCTGCTCGCACAGCTGTTGCTCGCCCTCGTCAT
Source organism: uncultured Polyangiaceae bacterium (assembly GCA_947258625.1). Classification (GTDB taxonomy): domain Bacteria; phylum Myxococcota_A; class Polyangia; order Polyangiales; family Houyiibacteriaceae; genus SG8-38. Next base: position 6,869 of record CAMYJN010000053.1, read on the forward strand.
CGCCGAGCTCGGGACCTATTGGATTCACCGCCTGATGCACGAGCACCCGTTGCTCTGGCGCTTTCACGCGGCGCACCACAGCGCGCCACGGCTCTACTGGCTCAACGCGGGTCGCTTCCATCCGCTGGACCTATTCGCACAGCAGTTCCTCGCGCTGACGCCCTTGATTCTCCTAGGCGCCGACATGCGCATCATTGCCTTGCACACGCTCTTCACCGCCATTCACGGCATGTTTCAACACGCCAACGTGGACATTCGGCTTGGCCCGCTCAACTGGTTCTTCAGCATGGCGGAGCTCCACCGCTGGCATCACTCCAAGCATCTCGAAGAGGCGAACACGAACTACGGCGCCAATCTCATCTGCTGGGATATCGTCTTTCGTTCTCGGTTCTTGCCACGCGACCGCCAGCCGCCTACGGAAATCGGCATCAAATCTTTGCCGAACTTTCCCGGCGGCTACTGGGCCCACCTGCTTTCCCCTTTTCGCTGGAAGACGATCGAAGCGAACGCTCGGACCGAGTAGCCGCGTCCTCGGGTTTGGGCGATGCTTCGTTTTCCGCTACAGAACAGTGATGAGGTTTGGGCAAATCGGGGGCTGCCTTCTGCTGCTGTGCGTGATCGGCTGCGGAGGGGAGGACTCGACCCGGTCTGGGCCTGCCTTGCAGCCGCGCCCCGAGGCGCAAACCTGCTTGCCGGACCCGTCCCAGCCCATGCCGGCGCGTCTTTCCGACACCGGTTGCTTCACCGACCTCGAGATGCTTACGCCGGGGCCAGATCTGATTCCATACGAAGTGAGCTCGGCTCTGTGGACGGATGGTGCGTTCAAGCCACGGTACATGGTCGTCCCGACCCCAAAACGGATCTCCATCGCCGAGGACGGCTCCTGGGGCTTTCCGGACGGCAGCGTGTTGATCAAAGTCTTCGGCTTCGAGTTCGATGCAAGCGATCCTGAAAGCCGCCGTCCCGTCGAGACGCGGTTCATGGTTCGGAACGATGGGCGTTGGGACTACTTCACCTATGAATGGAACGACGAGGGCACCGATGGCGAGCTGCTCGAGTCGCGAAAGACGGTTGAATATACGATTGCAGGAAGCGCAGGGCCCGAGGTCATCCAGTACTTGTTCCCGCAGCGCGAGGACTGCACCACTTGCCACTTCGAGGCGATTCATGAAGTGCTCGGCCCGAAGACCTCGCAGCTCAACCGCAACCATGACTACGATGGGCTGGTCGCGAACCAGCTCTTTGCGATGGCGGAAATCGAGCTCCTCGACCTCGGCGAGGAGGGTGCGTTCGATCCAAGCGCGCAGCCTAAGATGGCGAATCCGCGTGCCGGTGAGGGAAGCCTCGAGGAGCGAGCCCGCGCGTATCTCGACGTGAACTGCGCCCATTGCCATCGTCCCAAGGTTTATGCCGACACCGCGCTCCACGGACTCGACCTGCGCTATGAAGTCTCCCTCGATGAGAGCGGGTTGTGCGAGCAGATGAGGTACTTCCCCGCCTGGGCAGGCATGCCGCGCGTCGCGCCCGGGGATCCGGATGGCTCCGGCATCCTCCAGCGATTCGTCCTCGATGACGCGCAGCGGATGCCTTCGATCGGCACGTCGGTCGTCGATCCATTTGGCACCACGCTGCTCCGCAATTGGATCGCGCAGCTCCAAAGCTGTCCATAGATCGCCGCCCTGTCGCCAACATGCTATGGCAGGCGCGATGACGCGCTACGAGCCAGGGACGATTGAGCCCAAGTGGCAGGCCTTTTGGGAGAAGGACGACACGTTTCGCACGCCCGAAGAGACGGGCCGTCCGAAGACATACATTCTCGACATGTTTCCCTATCCGTCGGGCTCGGGCCTGCACGTCGGGCATCCAGAGGGCTACACGGCAACCGACATCATGGCGCGCTATCGCCGCGCCACTGGCCACGACGTGCTGCATCCGATGGGCTGGGATGCGTTCGGCCTGCCCGCCGAGCAGCATGCGATCCTCACCGGCACCCATCCGCGCGACACGACGGCGGAGAACATCGCGACCTTCAAGCGCCAGCTCAAGATGCTCGGCTTCAGCTATGACTGGGCTCGTGAGATCGACACGACCTCACCCGACTACGTCAAGTGGACGCAGTGGATCTTCCTCAAGCTCTTCGAGCGCGGCCTAGCCTACCAGAGCGAAATTCCGGTCAACTGGTGCCCAGCGCTTGGCACGGTTCTCGCGAACGAAGAGGTGATCAATGGGCTGAGCGAGCGGGGCGGACATCCGGTCGAACGGGTGCCGCTTCGGCAGTGGGTGCTCAGGATCACCGCCTATGCCGACCGGCTCCTCACGGACCTCGACGCCGTCGAATGGCCCAACAGCACCCGCATCATGCAGCAGGAATGGATTGGCCGTTCAGAAGGAGCGGAGGTGAAGTTCGATGTCGTCGACTACGACGCGAGCATCGAAGTCTTCACGACGCGGCCGGACACACTCTTTGGCGCAACCTTCATGGTGCTGGCGCCGGAGCACCCCTTGGTCGAGCAGGTCACGACCGATGAACGGCGCGGTGAAGTCGAATCCTACGTCGAGCAGGCCAAGAACAAGAGCGAACGCGACCGCCAGGCAAACAAAGAGAAGACCGGTGTCTTCACAGGTGGCTTGGCGATCAACCCGGTCAACGGCGCCGAGGTGCCCATTTACATCGCCGACTACGTGCTTTGGGGCTACGGCACCGGTGCGATCATGGCGGTTCCCGCCCACGACGAACGCGACTTTGAATTTGCAACCGCGCACGGGATTCCCATCGTCGAGGTGGTGAGCAAGACCGGTACGCCGATCGAGGTCCCGATGAAAGAAGCGATGGTCGAGCAGGGCGTTGCGGTGAACTCGGGCAAGTACGACGGCTTGAAGACCGCGGAGTTCAAGAAGCGGGTTACCGCGGACCTCGACGCGGCGGGCCATGGAACGGCGCGCGTCGAGTACAAGCTTCGCGATT
>CAMYJN010000054.1 GCA_947258625.1 uncultured Polyangiaceae bacterium
TGCTTGCCATCGGCCTCGCGCGCTTCGGCGACCCCGCGGATCGCCAAGTTGTCGCTCTCGGTCGCGCCCGAGGTGAAGATCAGCTCGTCGGGCTTGGCCCCAACCAGGCCCGCAACTTCGGCCCTCGCAAGCTCTACGGCATCCCGGGCGGCCGAGCCGTGGGAGTGCGCCCGACTCGCGGCGTTGCCGAACCGGTCGACGAAGTAAGGAAGCATCCGCGCGAGGACCCGCTCGTCGACAGGGGTCGTCGCGTGGTGGTCCATGTAAATCGGCGCGTCATCCATTGGTCTGCCCAAGCGTAGCGCCGACCATGTGCGCCTCCAACGGGTTGATCTATGCTTTGCTCATGGCAGGAGCGAGCATTCTTTGTGCAACAGATTTGACCTCAGCGGGCCCCCGAACCGTCGATCTCGCGATCGCGGCGGCCAAGGCCTTTAGCGTGCGGATCGACCTGGTTCACGTCCTTGATGACACGGATTCTTGGTGGCCTGAGGCCCCCGAGTTCCAGGCGGCTGCCGAGGCCGCGAGGGCAGACACTTCGCAGTACGAATCCGTGCTCGAGGCCGAGCTTCATAAGGAGCGGGATCGTTGCGTTGCAGCGGGTGTCGAGTGCGAAGCAATCGTCGTTCGCGGCCGTCCATGGCGGCTCATTCCGGAGCTCGCCGGAGCTCGAGGTGCGTTCCTGATCACCATTGGCGCTTATGGTTCGATGGGATCTCGATCGGTCGGCGGGCAAGGAACCGACGAGCTCGTTCTTGGTTCGGCCGTCGAGCGCGTCATCCGCGCGGCCGACCGCCCGGTCTTCGTTGCGACCGGTGAGGCTCCCATCCCTGACGCGCTCGAGGGCACCAAGTGGTTCGTCGGGACTGACTTCTCTGAATCGTCTTTGGCTGCCGTCACCTGGGCCAAGCGCGCGGCTGCCCGCGTTCACGGCGAGCTTCACATTGCCAATGTCGTCATCCCCGCGGGCGGTGAGGACAAGCCCGACGAGGAGCGCACCTGGCGTCAGGTCTTGCGCGACCAGAGCAAGCTCGAAGCCGGCAAGAAGCTCGCCGCGTACATCGACGAGCACGCGCCCGGGGCACAGCTTCACCAAGTGGTTTCCGCGGATTACGCCTCGCATGCAATGTGCAAGGCAGCGCATGAGGTGGCGGCCGACATCATGGTCGTCGGCACGCATAGGCAGGGTGTGCTGGGCCGATTGCTGGTCGGAAGCACGGCGTCGCGTTGCCTCCGAGTCTCACACGTCCCGATCCTACTGGTTCCCGAGCAGACTCGGTAGTCCGTCTAGGCTCTCGGCGTTGTTGTCCTGCTGGTACTTGGCGAGACCATCCGCGCCTTTGCGGTCGGCCCAGCGCGGAAGCTGATCGCGCTCGCCTTGGTAGTCGTATAAGGGCACGCCATAGCCGCAGGAGTCGCTGATGCGGCTCGCACGGATTCGGATGATCGAGCGCACTCCGGGGTAGTCGTCGAACCGTTCACGCAAGCGCTCGAACTCGTCATCCCTGGGCTCCACGACGTCGCCGACGCCGTGCACGCGGACGATTCGCGGTGGACCTTCGAATGCACAGAACATCAAACAGATGCGGCCGTTCTCGCGAAGATGGGCGATCGTTTCGGCGCCGCTTCCGGTGAAATCGAGATACGCGATCGTGCGATCGTCGAGCACCGCAAGCGTTCCGGCGAGGCCTTTGGGCGACACGTTGACGTGCCCCTCGGCAGTCAACGGTGCGGTCGCGACGAAGAACATTTTCTGCTGGTCGATGAAGCGGCGGAGCTTGTCGTCGAATGCGTCGAAGGTCTTGGCCATGGGCCAACCTTGACACCCGGGCAGCCGTACTCTAGATCCGCATATGGGACTGAAACGGTCCGGTATATAACTCTCTGAAAATGCTCCGAATTTCGAAAATGACCGACTATGCAGTCGTGCTGGCCACGCACTTGGCCGCCGCGGACGGGGCGCATGCTGCCCGGGACCTGGCCCTGCAGACCCAAATCCCCGAACCGACGGCGAGCAAGGTCCTGAAGAAGCTAGCGCGAGCCGGCGTCGTGATTTCGCAGCGCGGCGCAAAAGGCGGCTATGCGCTGGCTCGTCGGCCCGAGCAGATCGGCATCCACGAGGTCATCGAAGCGATCGAAGGCCCAATCGCCGTGACCGAATGCTCCGACGAAAGCACCGATTCGTTTTGCGAGTATGAAACCAACTGCGGGGTGCGGGCCAACTGGCAGCGCATCAACTTGGCGGTTCAGGCCGCCCTATCCGAGATCAGCCTTGCGGACATGGCGTTCCCAGGCACCGGCGAGCTAATCTCGATCGCCCTCTCGAGCAAAGATGCCGAGCGGATGCGCGGCGCCGGCACGCAGGGCAACGACGTTCACTGAGTTGGAGTCACTCATGTCAGCAGCAACCGAACAAATCGACGACATCCTCAAGAAGGGCTACGACGCCGGCTTCGTCACCGACATCGAGCAGGAGTACGCTCCGCCGGGGTTGAGCGAACAGATCGTCGCCTTCATCTCGAAGAAGAAGCAGGAGCCCGATTGGCTTCTGCAGTGGAGGCTCAAAGCCTATCGGCGCTGGCTCGACATGAAGGAGCCGACCTGGGCCAAGGTCAGCTACCCGAAGATCAACTATCAGGACATCTGCTACTACGCGGCGCCCAAGACGAACGAGAACGCGCCGAAGAGCCTCGATGAAGTCGATCCGGAGCTGCTCAGGACCTATGAAAAGCTAGGGATTCCCCTGCACGAGCGGGAGATCCTGGCTGGCGTCGCGGTCGATGCCGTGTTCGATAGCGTATCGGTCGCCACGACGTTCCGGAAGAAGCTCTCGGAGGTCGGCGTCATCTTCATGTCGTTTTCCGAGGCGGTCAGGGAGCATCCCGAGCTGATCAAGAAGTACCTGGGCTCGGTCGTTCCGGTGTCCGATAATTTCTTTGCGGCGCTCAACAGCGCGGTCTTCAGCGACGGCTCGTTCGTCTACATTCCAAAGGGCGTGCGCTGTCCGATGGAGCTGTCGACCTACTTCCGGATCAACGCCGCCAACACTGGGCAATTCGAGCGGACGCTCATCATCGCGGACGAGGGAAGCTACGTGAGCTATCTCGAGGGCTGCACGGCGCCGATGCGAGACGAAAACCAACTACATGCCGCGGTCGTCGAGCTGATCACGCACGAGGACGCACAGATCAAGTACTCCACCGTGCAAAACTGGTACCCCGGCGACGAGAACGGGAAGGGTGGCATCTTCAACTTCGTCACCAAGCGCGGCCTTTGTGAGGGTGCCCGCTCGAAGATCAGCTGGACGCAGGTCGAAACAGGCTCGGCAATCACTTGGAAATACCCGAGCTGCATTCTCAAGGGCGACGACTCGATCGGGGAGTTCTACTCGGTGGCGCTGAGCAACCACCGTCAGCAGGCCGACACCGGGACCAAGATGATCCATCTCGGCAAGAACACGAAATCGACCATCATTTCCAAGGGCATCAGCGCCGGCCATGGGCAGCAGACCTACCGGGGCGGCGTGAAGATCTCCCGTGGCGCGACCAACGCCCGAAACTACACCCAATGTGATTCGCTCCTCATCGGGGACAAGTGCGCGGCGCACACCGTTCCCTACGTCGACGTGCGGAACGCCTCCTCGAAGCTCGAGCACGAGGCAACGACCTCGCGCATCGGAGACGACCAGCTTTTCTATTGCCGGCAGCGAGGGCTTTCGGAAGAAGACGCGGTGAGCCTCATCGTCAACGGTTTTGCCAAGCAAGTGTTGAAAGAGCTGCCGATGGAATTTGCAGTCGAGGCGCAGAAGCTTCTCGGCGTGAGCTTGGAAGGAGCGGTCGGCTGATGTTGAAGATCGAGGACCTGCACGTCGAAGTAGACGGCAAGCCCATCCTCAAGGGGATCAACCTCGAGATCGAGGCGGGGCAAGTGCACGCGATCATGGGGCCGAACGGCTCCGGGAAGAGCACGCTTGCCTACGTCCTGGCCGGTCGCGAAGGCTACGAGGTCACCAAAGGAAGCGTGCTGTACAAAGGGCAAGACCTGCTCGAGATGGCTCCAGAGCTTCGCGCCGCCGAGGGGATCTTCTTGGGCTTTCAGTACCCGGTCGCGATTCCGGGCGTGAGCAACATCTATTTCCTGAAGGCTGCCCTCAACGCGATTCGAAAGCATCGCGGAGAAGATCCGCTCGACGCGATCGATTTCATGAAGCTCTCGAAGACGAAGGCCGCCTTGGTTCAGCTGCCGGACGAGCTCACCAAGCGCTCCGTCAACGATGGCTTCAGCGGCGGCGAGAAGAAGCGCAACGAAATCTATCAAATGGCCATGCTCGAGCCCTCTCTTGCGGTGCTCGACGAGACCGACTCCGGCCTCGACATCGATGCCCTCAAGGTCGTCGCGCAAGGCGTGAATGGTCTTCGCGGGCCCGATCGGGCCATGCTGGTCATCACGCACTATCAGCGGCTCCTCGATTACATCGTGCCGGACGTCGTGCATGTGCTGATCAACGGCCAGATCGTTCGAACCGGAGACAAGGAGCTCGCCAAAAAGCTCGAGCGAGAGGGGTACAGCGAGGTCCGGGGCGCATCGCAGCTGTGACAGAAGCACGCCGCCAGACGCTACTTGCGAGTATTCCCGCCTCGTTCGATACGGGGCCGGATTGGTTGCGCGCGCTTCGTGGGCGGGCTGCGGCGACGCTTCGCGAGAAGGGCCTTCCCACCAAGCGCACGGAGGCTTGGCGCTTCACGCCGGTTCGCTCGCTCGTCGATTCCGAGTTCTCGCAGTATGAAGAGGGCGTCCCCACTCTGGTGTCGGCGGTTCCGGAGGGCGTCACGGTCCGCGGCCTGGCCGAGGTCCTCGAATCACAGCCAGAGCTTCTGCAATCGCGGCTCGACTTCGGCGGTGCGCCTACCCACTTCGCTGCGCTCAATACAGCGCTGTTCCGCGATGGGCTTTGGATCGACGTTCCCGGGGGCGCCGTCGTCGAGGCGCCGATCGAAATCAGCCATGCGAGCCCTTCGTCTTCGGAGCCAGGCGTGGTCTATCCGCGCGTGCTCATCACGGCGGGCGAGGGCGCCGAGCTGACCTTAATCGAGACGTATGCTGGCGGCAGAGCCGGGCAGTTGAGCAACTCCGTGGTCGAGGTCGAGCTCGGTCGCAACGCCAAGATGAACCACGTGCGCGTCCACGAGAACGCCGGCCTGCAGATCGGACGCGTGGACGTTCGCCAAGATGCAGACAGCGGCTACCGCTCCACCGTGGTGACCCTGGGCGGCGCCCTCTTACGCTTTGATGTGCGCTGCCTGCTGCAGGGCAAGGGCGCCGAGTGTCAGCTCGACGGCGCGTATCTGACCGACGGCGACGATCACGTCGACCACCACACCTTGGTGGAGCATCAGGCGCCTCACTGTCGCAGCGGGCAGACCTATCGAGGCATCGTCTCCGGAAAGAGCACAGCCGTGTTCGACGGAGTCGTCGTCGTTCACCGCGACGCTCAGAAGACCGAGGCACACCAGGAGAATCGCAACCTGCTTCTCTCCGACACGGCGACCATACACACCAAGCCGCACCTCGAGATCGACGCAGACGACGTGATCTGCAGCCATGGCGCCACCGTGGGCGCGCTCGACGAGGACCAGCTCTTCTACCTTCGTGCGCGCGGTGTCCCAGAGGATTTCGCGCTCGCGATGCTCACCTATGCGTTCGTGGAGTCGATCGTAGACCGCATGAGCCATGAGCCGACACGGGCACGAATGCGCGAGGCGCTGCTTTCGCGAATTCCCCACGGCGACGAAATCAGGGAGGTTACGTGAACGAGGTGTCGCCCATCGTCGCTGCTTCCTCGGAGGCGTTTGACGTTCAGCGGGTACGCGAGGACTTCCCGGCGCTCCATCAAGACGTGCACGGCAAGCCCTTGGTCTACCTCGACAGCGCCGCCACCACGCTCAAGCCGCAATCGGTGATCGACGCGGTGGACGAAGTCTACGCGCGCGACTGCGCCAACATTCACCGGGCGGTTCATCTGCTCTCGCAGCGGGCGACGGCTCGATTTGAAGAGGCGCGGGAGAAGGTTCGCGCCTTCCTGAACGCCTCCAAGAAGACGGAGATCGTGTTCACCCGCGGGACGACAGAAGCGATCAATCTGGTGTCACATAGCTGGGGGCGCAGCTCGCTTCGAGAGGGCGACGAGGTTTTGGTCACCGAGCTCGAGCACCACTCGAACATCGTCCCTTGGCAAATCCTCTGCCAGCAGACGGGCGCCAAGCTCGTGGTGGTGCCGATGACCGACCGAGGTGAGGTCTTGCGGGAAGCCTTCGAGAACAAGCTCAGCGAGCGGACGCGTTTGGTCGCCATGGCACACGTTTCGAATGCGCTCGGTACGGTGCTGCCGGTTTCCGAGCTCATCGCGCTTGCCCACGAGCGCGGCGCACTGGTTTTGCTCGATGGCGCGCAGGCCGTTTCGCACGTCGATGTCGACGTGCAGGCGCTCGACTGTGACTTCTATGCCTTCAGCGGCCACAAGCTCTACGGCCCGACGGGCATCGGTGTGCTCTACGGCAAAGAACGGCTCCTCGACAAGATGCCGCCCTACCAAGGTGGCGGTGACATGATCCGATCGGTGACGTTCGAAGAGACGATCTACAACGATCTGCCCTACAAGTTCGAAGCGGGGACCCCGCACATTGCCGGGGCGGTCGGCCTGGGCGCGGCCATCGACTACTTTTCGTCCTTCGATGCGGAACTGATTCACGCGCACGAGAACGCCGTGCTCCACTACGCGACCGAAGCGCTCAAAGCGGTTCCGGGGCTGCGCCTCATCGGCACCGCGCCCGGCAAGGTCGCAGCTCTTTCCTTCCTGATGGAATCGGCGCACCCGCACGACATCGGCACGATCGTCGATGCCGAGGGCGTCGCCATTCGGACGGGCCATCATTGCGCGCAGCCTGTGATGGAGCATTTTGGCATTGCCGCAACCGCGCGGGCATCGCTTGGCATGTACAACAGCCGAGACGACATCGATGCCCTGGTCGCGGCACTTCGCAAAGTGCGGGAGCTGTTTGGCTGATGGACCTGCGCGAGCTCTACCAGGAAGTCATCCTCGACCACGGCAAGAACCCCCGGAACCACCGGTTTCCCGAGCCGCACAATCGAGAAGGACGCGGCTACAATCCCCTCTGCGGTGACAAAATAGCGCTGCGTCTGCAGCTCGACGGCGAGACGATTTCCGATGTGGGCTTCGTCGGCCAAGGGTGTGCCATCTCTCAGGCATCGTGCTCCACGATGACCGAGGCGATCAAGGGCAAGACCGTCCCGGAGGTCGAAGCCCTGTTCTCCAAGTTTCACACCATGGTGACGAGCGACGACGGCTCCGACGAGGACCTCGAAGCGCTCGGCAAGCTTGCGGTCTTCGCCGGCGTCCGCGAGTTTCCGATGCGCGTCAAGTGCGCAACGCTTGGTTGGCACACCCTCAAACAGGCTCTTCACGACGAGAGCGGCGAAGCAAAGACGGAGTAGCGCGGTGGGCGACGACATCGAACGCTTGAAGATCCACAAGATCCAACCGCGGACCACATCCGACCACGTGTTCTTGCCCGTGTCAGAGCCGCACCATCCGCCGACGGAGCCGATCACCGAGGCGCTCGGCGGGAGCGGAGAAAAGCCCGCGGCGCCGATCGATCCTGCGCTCGTCCAAGCCGCCATCATCGAAGCGCTCGAGACGATTTACGACCCGGAGATCCCGGTGAACATCTATGACCTAGGCTTGATCTACGGCGTCGAGGTCGACGAAGACGGCCGCGCCGAGATTCGCATGACACTAACGGCGCCTGCGTGCCCGGTAGCCGGCGCGATCGTCGAAGAGGTTGCCGAAAAGTCGGGTCGCGTAGACGGAGTATCGACCTCGCACGTCGAGTTGGTCTGGGACCCACCCTGGACGCCCGAACGAATGACCGAGGCGGCAAAGCTCGAGCTCGGCATGATTTAGAGATTCGCCATGATTCGCTACCTGCTTCGTACATCGGTTCTTTGTTTCCTCGCTGCGGGGTGCCAAGACGCCTCGCCGGGCGGTCCAGCCGCGACATCGAGCACGAACAACGTGTACGAGGGGAGACTGCCGTCACCCGAGTCGTTCGCAGAGCAGTATCCGGCCTTCGACAGCTATTGGTATCAGGGGCGCGCCGAGCTGACTCGCTACGCCCTTCGGCAAGCGCGGTATGGCGACCAGCACGATGGAGAAGCCGTCCTGGTGTTCGTGACCGAAGATTTCCTTCCAGGCCCGCAGGTGAAGCATGAACACGGGGAATCGCCCGACGCAATCTCGGTGCTCAAGCTCAACGCCTATCGGCGTTTCTATACGGGCATCTACCCCTGCACCTTGATGACGTCGTCGTTCACGCCGGCGCTCGAATCGAGGAGCCCAACGCTCAAGCTGAGCAGCACGATTCAAGAATGGTGCGGAAGTGTTTACACCCAGATCAATCGACGAGACGACGGTCTGCATGCCGTTTCGCATTCGTATTTTCAAGATGATGCCGACCAGAAGACGACGCTACCGACCGCGCGGCTGGAGGACGGAATTTGGGCGCAGATTCGAATCGACCCGTCGGCGATCCCGGTCGGAAAACAAGAGTTGATACCTGCGCTCGACTACATTCGGATGCGACACAAGGCTTTGCGCGCGTACCCGGCTGAGGTGACTCGGAAGTCCGACGTGAAGACCGACTTGGTCGATCACCCCGTGGCAGCGGTCGAGGTGAAGTATCCCGCCTTGGGCCGCGATCTCATCATCTATTACGAGCCGATGTTTCCGTACGTCATCCAAGCCTGGGAGGAGAACGTGGGACCGCAGCGCACGACGGCCGTGCGAAGCCGGGCCATCGTCGACGACTATTGGCACCACAACGCCGCCAGCGACAGCTGGTACCGAGGCGCCCTCGGCCTCACGCACTAATCGAGACCCCCCGCGCAACCGTGCAACCGGAGAATGCCTCGCGACGGGCGTGCTCGCGGGCGTACCGGGGCGCGGAAAAAGGCGCGACACGGGGCTGCGTCGAACGGGGCGGCTTGCACAGGTGGCCGGAAGGGCTTGGGGCCTGAGGCCACGCAAGCCGCCCCTCGGAGCTCGCGCCAATCGGGGGTGGTTGCTGTCGTGCCGATTGTCACTCACACGTCGACTCCGCCCCCTATCGCGCCTTTTTCCGCGCCCCTCCATACGGAGACAATTCGAACCGCGTTCCTCCGTACGTAGCCATCCAGACAAGTTCGAAAAAACGCCGCCCCAAGTCATGCGCGGCAGCGCGAGCCCGCAGGGCGAAGCCCGGCGCGAACGCGCCGGCAAGGCAAAGCGAAGCGCATGCCGCGCCAGGGAGGATTACGGGTGGGGGTGGGCGGGGCGGTGTAACCAAGCCGTACCCGCCAACCGACCCAAGACCCGCCCCCCAACACCCGCGGCAGCCCAAGCCGAATAGCGACACTCGCACCCACCCCCCAACCGGCAGGCGGCAGCGCGAGCCCGCAGGGCGAAGCCCGGCGCCAGAGGCGCCGCCAAGGCAAAGCGAAGCGAATGCCGCGGCAGGGAGGATTACGGGTGGGGGTAGGCGATAGTGTGGGGGCGGTGGGGCGGGACCAACCGACCGCCGGAGGCGTCCAGGCGGGCGGTG
>CAMYJN010000055.1 GCA_947258625.1 uncultured Polyangiaceae bacterium
CGGTCAGCCTCTTCACCTATGGCGCCCTCACCTGGGCTGGCGCGATCATGATCTTCTGAGAGCGGGCTTACCAAGCTCCGCTTTCCAACGAATTTCTTGGAATTCGGGGCTTGCCGATCCAATCGTCGCGCCGCTAACATTCAAGACACCTGCGCTGTGGGGACCTTAGGTCGCAGGATCCTTTTGCTTTTGGGGGTTTCATGAGATCACCGAAGGGTGCGAAAACTCTTCCGAAACGGCTCGCTGAGGCGCAGATGTCTGAGCTGACTCTTGCCACGTACTTAGGCCTCTTGTTGGAAGACCCGTACGACATGGAGCTCGTCGACGGCCTGCGCGAGTTTCTGAAGAGCCCGAACCCCGCCAACGACGACCAAGACCCACTTCGATTGCTCGAAGCCGCCCGTGGTGGACACGAGCGCCGCGGCGAGTTTCTGGCCGCGTCCTGGTTGATGGAGCTCGAGACCGAGCTTGTCGCCGACGATCCTGATTTTCAAAAGGTGCTGGTCAAAGAGCTCGGCCGCGTGCGCCGCGACGAGCTGATGGACGACCGGGGCGCTCTGGTTGCCTACCAGAAGCTGGGTGGTCTCGAGTCGGATGACCCCGAGGTCGCCCAAGCGGTCGATCAGATTCAACAGGTCGAGGACAAGTGGGCCGAGGTCGCGCGCCGCTTCGTCGAGGAAGCTCGCGAAGCGGTCGACCCACGCCTCAAGACCTCCCTGCTCACCCGTGCGGCGTCCTTGATGTGGCAGTACGGTGGAGAGTCGACCGTCGAGGAGGCCGACGCGATCTTCGACGAAGCCTTGGCCGCCGACCCGTCGCACATGTGCACCGCTCGGCAGTACGCACTGAGTCTTCGCGCCAGGGGTCGATGGGACGACGTGGTTTCGGTCTTCGTTCGCGCGGCCACCGCGGCTCGAACGCGCGAGGAGAAGGCCAGCGCCTGGTTGCAGGCCGCGCGCGTGTTGCGGCGTCCACTCGAGGATTCGGAGCGCGCTGCCGAGGCCTATCGCAAGGTGTTGACGTTCTCACCCACGGACGCCGAAGCGCTCGGCGCGCTGGTCGAGCACTACACCGAGCTCGAGGCCTGGGATGACCTCGCCGAGATGTATGAAAGCGCGCTTCGTTCGCGCCAAACGCTCGAGGCCGAGAAGGGCATGCTCCTGCAGCTGGCGATGGTCCATTGGCGCTTCCGCGAAGACCCTGAAGCAGCTGAACCGTTTTTTGCACGGCTTCGCAAAATCGACGCAGCGCACCCCGGCATGCTCGACTTCTACCGTGGGCAAATCGGAAACGAGGATCCCAACGGCCGATTCCTCATCATCTTGGGAGACGCGCTTCGCACCACGACGGACCCGGAGCAACAGCTGGCCTTGGCCCGAGAGCTCGGCCATCGCGCGCAGACGGCGGACCGCCCGGAGCGCGCGCTCGAAGCTTGGAAGCTCGTGGAACGCCTGGCACCTGGTGACATCGATGCGCGCGCTGCGCTTCAACAGCTCTACCAGCACAGTGGCAAGTGGAACGCGCTATCCGAGTCGATTCGCGGCGAGGTCGAAGCCCTCTCGCCCGACGCCAAGGAAGAGAAGCTGCGCCTGCTTCGCGATTTGATCCCGATCTATCGCGACGCGCTCCACCTCGATTCGATGCTCATCCAGGTCTATGGGGAGATTCTTGCGCTCTCACCGTTTGATTCCGAGGCGTTGAGCGCTTTGTCCGAGCTCTACGAAACCGCGGGGCGATGGAACGACCTCATCCAGATTCTCGATCGCCAGGCCGAGGCCGCCGCAGACATCGATGTCAAAGTCTCGCTCTACGTTCGCATTGCCGGCCTCTGGCTCGAACGCTTCGGAAACCTCAAGCAGGCGACGGAACCGCTCGAACGGGTTCTGCGACTGCAGCCCAGCCACCATGAGGCGGTCGCGCAGCTCAAGGACATCTATACGAAAAAGCGCAATTGGGGCGCGTTGGTCGCGGTCCTCGGTCGCGAAGCGGATCTCGCTGAGGACCCCGCGGTGCGTCTCGACAAGAAGATGGAGATGGCGCAGCTCTGCACGGAGCGACTTCACCAGAACGCCGCTGCGATCATCCTTTGGAAAGAAATCCTCGGCGAAACGCCCGACCCCGCCGAGGCGCTCGAGGCGCTCGATGCGCTCGAGAAGCTTGCCGAGCGAGAGAAGGATTGGGACACACTGGCCGAAGTCTTGCAGAGCCGCATAGAGGCGGCCGCAAGCGAGACCGCACAGGTCGAGCAGCTTCATCGGCTCGGCGTTCTGTACATGGAGCGACTCGATCGTCCGGCCGAGGCGGTCGAGGTTTGGGTGCGCCTGCTCGCGCTCGATCCGGACAACAGCCGTGTCCGGCGAATGCTCATCGACGCCTACCTGAGGCTGAACGACTGGGAGTCCTTGGAGGCGCTCTACGCGGAGGCCGACGACTGGGCAGGCTTCGCGGAGCTGCTTGGGCATACCGCCGAGCAAGCCGAAGACCCGGAGTCAATCGTGAGATCGAGCCTGCGGGCGGCCGCGCTTTATAGCGAGCGTGTCGGAGACATGCATCGCGCCGCGCGCTACTACGAACGCGCGCTTGCGACCGACCCCGAGAACGTCGAAGCAGCCAAGGGGCTGTTGCCGATCTACGAAAAAGATCACAAGTGGCCGGACTTTGCCAAGAGCCTCGAGGTCGTCGTGGCGGGCTCCGACAAAGACGAGGAGCTCGCGGTCCGGATCGAACGACTGGTCTCGCTACGCAGCGTTAATCTGAATCGACTTCGCGATCCGCAAGCCTCGCTCGGTTGGGCCACCCGCGCATATCTTCTGTCTCCCGCCGATCCGGCTATCGTCGCTGGCCTCGAGGAGTCGGCAGAGGCGTCCGGAGCCTACGCCGACCTCGTCGCCCTCTTTCGCGATCGATTGGAAACCGCGACGGTTTCGGACGCCGAGCGCCTGGACTTGCAGCGACGCATCGCCTCGATTGCCGGCGAACGGCTCGGCGAGTCGCGGGAATCGATCCGGCAGCTCGAAGCCATTCTCGAAGTCGTCCCGAACGACGCCGAGGCGATCGCCGTCCTCGATCGCTTGTACCGCGCGGAGCGCCGATTTGCCGACTTGCGCACCCTCTATGAGCGCCGCCTCGCAAACGCGACCGATCCGGCCGAGGAGTGGGTGCTTCTGAACGAAGTCGCGCAGGTCGAAGAAGAGCAGCTCGGCGACCTTCCGGCGGCGGCCGAACGCCATTGGAAGATCTTGGCGAAGAACCCGCACGATGTCGACGCTTTGCACGCGGTCGAACGCCTTTCGCAGCAGCTGAAGCAGTGGGACCGATTGGACGCCGCGCTTGCCCGGCGTTTGCAGTCGAAGGTGGGCGATGAGGACCGGCTTTCGGTCTATCTGCAGCTCGCGGATCTGCGACGCATCTATCTCGAAGACTCGGTCGGCGCGCTCGAGTGCTACCGCAATGCCTTGGCGTTGGACGGTCGAAACGAAGTCGCAATCGGCGGCCTCGAGGCGCTCTCGGCACAGGGGGGACCCGTGGGCATCGAGGCGATTGATCTCCTCGAGCCGGCGTATGCGAAACGAGGTCACTTCGCCAAGCTTGCGGCGCTTCTGCGCGCACGGCTCGAAAAGACGGAAGACGCAGACGAGCAGCGAGCCCTGAAGTTGCGTCTGGCCGATCTATCCGCCTCCGAGCTCGATGATGCAACGGGCGCGTACGAGGCGCTCGAATCGGTGTTCCTCGACAACCCGCAGGATCTGGATCTGCTCGACCGTCTGAGGGGAGTCGCGGAGGTATCGGACCAACAGGACGCGCTCGCCCAAGCCCTGGTGCTCGTGCTGGATGGGGGCGACGTTCGAGGCGAGGTCGAGCTGACGCTTTGCCGGCGTGCGGCGGACCTCTTCGACGTGGCCCTCGGCGCTCCCGAAGAGGCGGTGCGCTTCCACGGCCGCGTCTTGGAGCTCGAGCCCGACGATGCAGCGGCATTTGCAGCCTTGAAGCAGGTGTACACCAAACATGAGCAATGGGACGATCTCCGAGCGCTCTACCAGGGACGCATCAAGGCCACCACCGACGCAGGGGCCAAGCTCGATTTGCTTCTTCAGCTCTGCTTCCTGTTCGAGGAGATCCTCGACGAACCCAAGCATGCGATTGCGAGCTACGAACAGGCGCTCGAGCTCGACCCGACCCACACTCCGTCGCGAAGAGCGTTGCAGAGGCTTTACGGCCGACTCCAACGTTGGCCGGCGCTGGCTGAGCTTCTTCGGCGAGACCTCGACGAGGCGAGCGGACAGGATGCGGTCGATCTCGCCTACGAGCTCGGCACGATTTACGAGAACCGACTGAACCGCGTCGTCGACGCCGTAGACCACTTCGAGCTCGTGCTGGAGTCGAGCCCAACGCATCTTCGCGCTCAGGAGGCGCTCGAGCGGCTGATGAGCAATCGCGATGAGCGGCAGCGCGTCGCTTCCATCCTTCAGCCCATCTTCGAATCGCAAGGCGCCTGGGGTGAGCTATCCAAGGTCTTGGAAGTGCAGCTCGAGGATCTCACCGATCCGAGCTCCCGGGCAGCGCATCTCGTCCGGATTGGCGAGCTTAGCGAGACCAAGCTCCGAGACGACGAGCTCGCCTTCGATGCCTATGCCCGGGCCGTTCGCGAGGACGTCGGAGATGGCCTTGCGCGCTCCGATCTTGCGCGGCTCGCCTCGAAGCTGGCACGTCATCGTCAGCGTGCCGAGCTGCTCGAACGCGGCCTTGCCACGGTCGGCGACGACTTCGTCAAGACGGAGCTGCTCCTCGAGCTGGCCGAGCTCTGGGATGTATCCGAGCCGGAGCCGGAGGAGGCGGAGCAGGTTTATCAGCAGCTCATCCGCGTGGAGCGCGACAACCCGGAGATCGTTCTCAAGGCCTCGCGGGCCCTCGAGCGCATTCACACCGGGTCCGGGGATCACACTGCACTCGCGCGGGATCTTCGGCGTCAGCTTCAGTTCGAAGAGGATGAAGCGCGTCGCGACGAGCTGTTTCCGAAGTTGGCGGAGCTGCTCGAAACGACGCTGCACGACGCCGATGCCGCGATCGAGGTGCACCAGGAGCGGCTGGAGAACGACCCGACCCAGGCGAATGCGCTCGCGGCCCTCGAGCGCCTCTACGAGTCCGAGGGGCGGTGGGAGCTTCTGGTCGAGGTACTCGAGCGCCGCGCCGAGCTGAGCGACGAGGAGCAGGAGCAGCTGAGCCTGGTGAGGCGTGTCGCGGAGGTCCACGAGAAGCGGCTCGGCAGCGTCGAGAACGCGATCTTGGCGCATCGCGATCTGATCTTGCGCTTCGGCTCGGACGAACCGAGCTTGGTCGCGCTGACACGGCTCTACCAGCAGACCGAACGTTGGCAAGAGCTCCTGGAGATCACCGAAATGCGGGCCGCGGATGCGGACGACCCGGAACAACGGGCGGGCTTTCGATTCGAGGCTGCCGAGCTCATGCGCACGCAGACCGGCGAGGTCGAGCGGGCATTCGACGTCTACCGAGAGCTTCTCGATTCCGTGCCGGGGCATGCGCCCACCGTCGCCGCGCTCGAGGAGCTGGCGGCCGGTTCGGATGCCCATCTGCGGGTGGCCGCGGCCAACCGGTTGCTCGACCAGTACGCGACCGATGGTCGACCTGGCGATCAGGTTCGCATGCTCGAAATCATGGCGGACGCGGACGACCCGAGCGAACGGGTTCGTGCCTTGCTCCGTGCTGCCGAGATCAGCGAAGTCGACAGGCAAGACGTCGACGCCGCATTCGAGCTCACCGGACGCGCGCTCCGCGAAGGGGTCGACCTCGATGATTTCGAACGGGTTCTGGGCGACTACGAGCGCCATGCTGAGGCTACAGGGCGTTTCTCGGAGCTGATGGCCACGCTCGGAACAATCGCGCCCGAGCTACTCGACGCCGACCTGCGAACGCAGGTGCGCATGCGGGCCGCGAGCATTGCACAGGAGCGTCTCTCCGATGCGGACTTCGCCCGGGCGCAGTACCACAGCGTCCTCGAAGAACAGCCGGACCACCGGGCGGCTCTCGATGCGCTCTTGACCCTGGTCGAGGAGGCAGGCGCGACCCGCGAGCTGGTCGAGCTGCTGCGGCGCAAGGGTGAGCTCTGCGAGGACCGGGATGAGCGGGCGGCGATCCTCGTCCGGCAGGCACACCTCTACCAGAGCGAGCTCGATGATCCGGAGTCGGCGATTGAGGCGCTAGACCGGGCGCTCGGCGAGAGCGATCATCCCTTGGCTTACGAAGGCCTCGAGCGCCTCTATCGTCGAACTCAGCGATGGGAGGATTTGGCCACGCTCTACGAGCGAGAAATCGACCAGCGCATCGGTGATCCGGCCGCGGTCCGATACGAGCTCGGCGCGCTCTGCATGAAGCGGCTTGGGGAGCCCCGGCGCGCCCTGGATCAATTCCGAGAGGCCTTGAGCCAAAACCCCGACCACGAGCCGACGGTTCGCGCCCTCGAAGCCCTGGTCGAGCAGTCC
This sequence comes from uncultured Polyangiaceae bacterium, assembly GCA_947258625.1. Taxonomy (GTDB): domain Bacteria; phylum Myxococcota_A; class Polyangia; order Polyangiales; family Houyiibacteriaceae; genus SG8-38. Next base: position 6,498 of record CAMYJN010000055.1, read on the forward strand.
GAGCACCGCGGACCGGCCGCCGAGCTGCTCGAGCCTTTGTACCTCCGCAGGATGGACTGGCCCAAGGTCACCGAGATTCTCGAAGTCCGCCTCGCTGCGGAAGTCGATCCGAGCCAGCGGCTCGAGCTCTTGCGACACCTCGGTGACGTACAGGAGTCACACCTCGAAGATCTCGACAGTGCGCTCGAGACCTATGGCCGACTGTTCGCCGAAGACCCGCACGACCCGCACAGCCTCGAGACCCTCACTCGATTGGCGCGTTCGCTCGGCCGCTGGGATCGACTCGCTGCGATTCTCGACGCGACGCTTCGGGCCGTCGAGGTGGATGATGGCGACACCGCGGCGATTGCGCTGACGACCGCGAAGCTCTACGACCAGCGCCTCGAGGAGCTCAACCGGGCAGGCTACTTCTACCAGCGCGCACTCACTTACGATCCGAGCAACAAGGAAGCCGGCAAGGCGCTGGCCTCGGTCTATGCACGGAGCGGCAGATGGGAACCGCTGCTGGACCTTGATCGCGAGCGGGAAAGCTTTGCAGAGAGTTACGAGGAGCGGGTCGGTATCCTGCACGAAATCGCGCGAACCGAAGTGGAGGAGCTCGAGTCCCCGCAAGACGGAATCATCACGTACCGACGCATTCTCGAAATCGATCCGGCCAACGCCGAGGCGGTGTCCCGGTTGGACGAGCTGCTCGAAAGCGCTGCGCAATGGGCGGAGCTCGCCGCCCACATCGAGTTCCAGATTGGAAACGCTGCGGACGCTCGGATTGGGCTCGAGCTTCGGCAGCGTCTGGGTGCTCTCACGGAGACCAAGCTGGACAACGCGGCAGGGGCGCTCGACATCTTCGAGGATGTCCTGGCCGACCGGCCCGACTATGCCGCGGCGCTCGCGGCGGTTTCGCGCTTCGCCGAGGACGAGGAGCACGGGCCGCGGGCGGTTCAGATTCTCGAGCCGATCCATCGGCAGAGCGGCGACTGGCAGGCGCTGGTCAGCGTCCTCGAAGCAAAGGCGACGCAGGTGGAGGATCCGTTCGAACAGGCCGAAACCTGGCGGGAGGTCGGCCGGCTGCACGAGGGGCCAGGCCGCGATGCCGGGAGGGCGTTCGAGGCCTGGGGCAAGGCTTTGGTCGCCGAGCCTGCCGACGAAGCGACGCGCGCCGAGGTCGACCGATTGGCGGAGGCGCTCGACCGATGGGAGGCCTACATCGAAACCTGCGAGCAGGCCGCGGCCGCTGCGGGGGAGCCCCCGCTCCGCGGATCGTTTCTGAGAAGCGTTGCCGAGACCCAGGACCGGGAGCTCGGCGATCCACGGGCTTCGATCGAGACCTACCGGCGAATTCTCGAGGCCGATCCGGACGCGGAACAAACCCTCGACGACTTGGAAGGTCTTCAAGTCATGGTCGGCGATTGGGAAGGCCTTTCATGGGTTTACGAGCAGAAGCTCGAACGCGCTCACGAACCCGAGCCCCGGGCGGAGCTCCTTTGTCGGCTCGGCGGGATCTGGGAGGAGCAGCTGTCGAACCCGGAGCGCGCCGTCGACTACTACCAACGCGCGGCTGACGAGAAGCCCGACGATGGAGAGGCGTATCAGGCGCTCGACCGGCTCTTTGCATCGGTCAACGACTCCGAGCGGCTGGCCGACGTGCTCGAACGGCGAATGCAGCTCGAGGAGGAGCCTGAGGTTCGGGTCGAGGTCGGCATGCGATTGGCTGAGCTCTACGAGGCTCAACTCGGCCGTCCCGATGCGGCCTGTGATGCCTTGCGGTCCGTCGCAGAGGCGGACCACGAGCATCGCGGTGCTTTGCAGGGCTTGAGCCGGCTCTACGAGCGGCAAGGGCAGTGGCCGGAGCTGGTCGAGGTGCTCCAGCGGCGGACCGATGCCGCCGCGCATGAAGACGAGCGGGTCGAGCTCACCCATCAGCTTGGCAACATCATGGAGCGCGAGCTCGACGATGAGCTCAGTGCCATTGCCGTGTACGGCCAGATTCTCCGAATCGACGCGCAGCATGAGCCGTCGGTCCAAGCTCTGCTTCGGATCACCAAGCTCGCGGACTATCGCGAAGACGCAGCTGCCGTGCTCGAGCCCTACCTGCGAACGCAAGAACGCTGGACCGATCTCGCCATGCTGCTTCGGCTGCGGGCCGATGCCATGACGGACCCGCAGGACAAGGCTGAGCAGTTGGTCGCACTGGCCGAGGTGCATGAGCATGGGCGCAAGGACCCGAACTCGGCGCTCGACGCCCTGCTGCAGTCGATTGGAGAGCGCCCCGAAGATGAGGGGATTCTCGATCGCGCCGAGACCTTGGCCGCCGGGCTTCAGCGCTGGTCGGACCTCGTCGAGGTTTTGTTCGCGGAGGCCAGCGCCAGCCTGGATCCGGGGCCGGGCGCAGCCCTTTACGGACGCGTGGCGCGGATCTGCGAAGACGAGCTCAGCGATCTGAGCAAAGCGATCGACGCGCACGAGCGGGCGCTTTCGTTGCTGGGTGATGATTCCTCGACCCTCGAGACGCTCGATCGGCTGCTTCAGCAGACCGAGCAATGGGACCGGGTGCACGAGGTCATCTCGCGACGATTGGACTTGGAGGGCGCCGACCGGCCGACGCTCCTGTTGCGGCAAGGGAGGCTTCGTGCCGATCATCTTGGCGACTACGAAGGCGCGCTCGGCGCATACGAAAAGGCCATGGAGCAGGACCCGGGGCGCGACGATACGCTTGCCGCGGTGCGGAACCTGGCCGCGAAACCACAGGTCGCTGCGAGCGCGCTCGACCTGCTCGAAGAGTACTACCGGGGTGCCGGCAATCTCGAAGAGGTGGTTCGGCTCTACGAGCAGCGCGTTCAGCTCGCGGCGACCGATGCGGATCGCGTCGCGCTCCTTACCGAGGCCGCTGCGATCTGGGAAAATGACATCGGACGTCCCGAGCAGGCGTTACAGGCCCTTCGCGATGCGGTGCGAACGGACCCGCGCGA
>CAMYJN010000056.1 GCA_947258625.1 uncultured Polyangiaceae bacterium
GCTACGAGGAGTACCAAGTCGAGGCCGCCATCTCCAAAGTGTACGCCACCGAATGCCTATGGCGTACCGCTGATGAAGCCTTGCAGATCGCAGGCGGCAACGGCTACATGCGCGAGTATCCCTACGAGCGGATCGTCCGCGATTGCCGAATCAATCGGATCTTCGAAGGCACCAATGAGATTCTGCGCCTGCTCATCGCCCTTACGGCAATGAACGACGTGGCGAGCCAGCTCAAAGAGCTCGCGTCCACCATGAAGGGCATCTTCAACGAACCGATCAAGGGGTTCGGGGTGCTTTCCGACTACGCGCGCAAGCATGCCGTGCTCCGGACTGGCATCGGAGCAAACGCGAAATTCTCCGGAATCGATGCCGCCATTCAAGATCAGGCGCAGATCTTCGAAGAAGAAACGAGGTACCTGGCACAGGCGGCAGACCAGATTCTGCGCAAGCACGGCAAAGGCATCATCGGCCAGCAGTTCGACAGCCACCGCCTGGCCGAGATCATGATCGACCTCTTCGTCATGGCCGCAACGATCAGCCGCGTTCAGGCTTCGATCGAAGCCAAGGGCGTCGAGGCGGCAGCGCTCGAAATCGACATTCTCAGGACGTTCACCCGCATGGCCAAGGTTCGCATCAAGCACAACTTCCGGCGAATCGACACCAACGACGACGAGATGTTGAAGACCATCGCCGACGACGCGTTTGCGACCGAAGGGTTCCGCTGGGACACGCTCTAGCCGTGACGCAGTATTCGCGAGACGAGGTCGAAGAAATTTTGCGGCGTGCGCTAGAAACGCAGCCGCTCGAAACGCTTTCTCATCAAGACCTCGTCGACTCCGCGGTCGAAGCCGGAATCGACGCGGCCTACGTCGAAGCTGCAGCAACGCAAATCGAAGAGGAGCGCGAGATCCTCGTCGAAGAAGAGCAGATCGTCAGCGCTCGAAAGAAGCGCTTTCTTCAAAGCATCTACACCTACGTGGTGGTCAATGCCGGCCTGTTCGTGATCGACATCATGTCCGGGCCCGGCTGGTGGGTGCAGTGGGTGCTCGCGGGCTGGGGCATCGCCCTGGCTTTGGGCGCCCGTCGGGCCTTGATGCCCGATCGAGAGCGGCTTCGTGCTCGCGCTCGCCGCCGCATTGCTCGGCGGAGTCGTGGAAAGTGGGAGAAGCAGGTCCGCAAAGAGGTCGACCGCGCCATTCAAGTCGGAGTCGACGCTCTTGTGGACGCCGCATCTCGGAAGCTCTCCGCTCGAGCGCAGGGGCAGTCACAGCCAACCCGGCGAATGCGGGTGGAACAGCCCGATGCGGAGGTCGTCGAGGTCGACGTCATCGAACGACCCGAGCGAAAGCGGCGGCGCTAAAACGGAGCCTGAGCCCGGTCGCTAGTCGAATTCGAATGCGGCCTGAGCCAGCGGCTCAATGCAGCGAGGGTCGTCGTTTTCGATTCGGTTGATTCTCTCCGAGACCGCCGTTCTGGTCAGACGCGGCGACTCGGATAGCTCACCCTCGTTCAACCATTGCTGCGCTCGGTCGCCGCTCACAATCACCGGCATTCGATCGTGGATGTCCTCGACCTCACCTTTGGAATCGCGCGTGAGCACGACGTAGCGGCCCTCCTTCCAAAGGCCGGCCATCGAGAACAACGAACCGTCGTCGGTTTGGAACAGGTATGGCTGGTTGACCCGCCCTTCCCTTCGCCATTCGAGGAATCCATCTGCCGGAACCAGGCATCGTCCGCTGCGAAAGGCGTCGCGAAACATGGCCGTTCGCTCCGCGGTCTCCGACCGTGCGTTGATCGCGAGCCCTCCCGTCGACCGCTCGAATCCCCAGAGCGCATCGGCGAGGATGAGCTTGCCGCCGTCGAGATAGACTACCGGGCTTCGTTGCCCTGGCGCGATGTTGTACCGCGGCCGGAGCTCGATTCGCGTCTCGCTGAACGCGTCGAACGGCAGGTTCGCAATGAGCGTATCTTCGTCGGGGCAAGTCAGCGTGTATCGCCCGCACATCGCTGGCTACGCCGGTTCGCTGTGAACCCCAATGCCCGCGTACTCGAAGCCTTGCTCGGCAAGCTTGTACGTGACCCAGATGTTGCGGCCGTCAAAGACCACGGGCGTCCGCAAGAGATCGCGAATTCGATCGAACTCCGGGTACTGATACTCGCGCCATTCAGTCAGTAGCAGCAGGGCGTCGGCGTCCTTCACCGCATCGTAGGCCTCGTCGACCAGCGTGATGTTGTCGCCGAACAGTTCCTTGATGTTTGCCATGGCTTCCGGGTCATGGCCGACGACCTCACAGCCCTCGTTGAGCAGGAATTCGATGGTGGTGATCGAAGGCGACTCGCGAATGTCGTCGGTGCCCGGCTTGAACGCGAGGCCCCAAATCGCGATGCGTTTCCCAGCAAGGTCGGTCCCGAAGTGGCGCTTGAGCTTGCGCACCAAGAAGCTCCGGTGCCGCACGTTCACCCGGTTCGTGGCGTCGGCGAGCTCGAGCTCGATGCCGTGGCGACGCGCGGTCGCCACCAGCGCCTTGACGTCCTTCGGGAAGCAAGACCCGCCGTACCCCGGACCGGCGTGAAGGAACTGAGGGCCAATTCTCGGGTCGCTTCCCACGCCCTTGCGAACGCTCTGTACGTCGGCCCCGACCTCTTCACAGAGGACCGCCAACTCGTTCATGAACGAGATGCGCATGGCAAGCATCGTATTGGCAGCGTACTTGGTGACCTCGGCGCTTTCCGGATTCATCCAGACAATCTTCGTGCTCGAAAGATTGAGTGGATGGTAGACGCGATCCATGAGTCGGCGCGCTCGGTCATGCCCAGGACGGACGCCGACCACGATACGGTCCGGATACATGAAGTCTTCGATCGCGCCGCCCTCTTTCAGGAACTCAGGGTTCGAGGCTACTTGGATGTCGTGCTTGGCATCGGCGACGAGCTTTTGAACCTGTGCGTTCGTCCCCACGGGCACCGTGCTCTTGTTGACGATGACCAGGTCGTGCGTCGCGTGCTTGGCCAGCTCCTGGGCGACCGCAAAGACGGCGCTCAAGTCCGCTTCGCCGTCGTGTGTGGGAGGTGTGCCCACCGCGATGAAGGCCAAATCCACATCCCGAACTGCGGAGGCGAGGTCGGTCGTGAAGGTGAGGCGGCCTGCGATGGCGTTCTCCTTAACCATCTCTTCGAGGCCCGGTTCGTAGATGGGAATCTCGTAGCGCTTCAAGCGCTCGATTTTACCGGCGTCCTTGTCGACGCAGACCACACGCTGACCGGTCGCGGCGAAGCATGTGCCGGTGACGAGGCCGACGTAACCTGTTCCAATGACGCAGAGTTTCACGGCGAAGCCATAGCACGTTTTCGGCTTCCAGAAAGATGCGAGTTTCGGATCTTCGGGCTAGCCTTCGTACATGGACGGGCGCATTTGATTCTCACCAACATCGACAGCGTGCCGGGCCGGCAGATCGTGCAGCACTACGGATTGGTGCAGGGGAGCACCATCCGCGCCAAGCACTTTGGTCGCGACTTTGCCGCCGGTCTCAAAAACATCGTGGGTGGAGAGCTCAAGGGCTATACGGAGCTGCTCCAAGAAAGCCGCGCCGAGGCCACGAGCCGCATGGTTGCGCAAGCGAGCGAGCTGGGGGCAAACGCCGTGATCAATGTGCGCTTCACGACTTCCTCGGTTGCTCAGGGAGCCTCCGAAATTCTCGCCTACGGCACTGCCGTCCTGATCGAGTAGCCAAATGGATTCGGTCGAGCTCTGGATAAGCCTCGGAATCCCCGTCGTCCTGATCGTCGTCGGCAAGTTCGTCGGCGCGAGCCTCGAACGCAGTCACTACCGAAGCATCATCGAGCGTGAAGCCCGCTTCCGCGCTCGGCCAGCGATCTCTACGAAGGAGCTCGACGCACCTGTCCCCATTCAATCGGCAAGCCTCGCGGTCGGTTCCGTGGTCGTGTCCGTCGACCACTTCAAGCGTTTTCTGAGCGGGTTCCGCATGATCTTCGGAGGCGAGATCCGTTCCTACTCGTCGCTCATCGACCGCGCGCGCCGCGAAGCGGTGCTCCGCATGAAGGAATCGCAGCCCGGCGCGGATGCATTCCTGAACACGAGGCTCGAGACCTCGACCATCTCGAGCACGGCGGGAAACGAGGGGACGGGTACCATCGAAGTGCTGGCCTATGGAACGGCAGTCCACTACGATCGCCGCCCATGACCGACGAACGACCCCGTGTGCTGAACGAACGCGACGGACGCATTTTTCACATCGTCCTCGATCGCGCAGAGAAAATGAACGCCTTCGACCTGCGCATGCTTCGCGAGCTTGCGGAGGCAGTCACCGAGTACGAAGCCGACGAATCGCTCTGGTGCGCGGTGGTGTACGCGAATGGTGAGCATTTTACCGCGGGTCTCGACCTGGCCGAGGTGGGCCCGGCCGTTCGAAGCGGAGCCGCGCTGTTCCCCGAGGGGTCGGTCGATCCGCTCAATCTGCACGCAGCGAAGCGCGAAAAGCCACTCGTCATGGCGGTTCAGGGCTGGTGCCTCACCATCGGCATCGAGCTGCTGCTCGCCGCCGATATTCGCCTCGCCGCCGAAGGCGCCCGTTTCGGACAGATCGAAATCAACCGAGGTATTTTTCCGTTCGGTGGCGCGACGATTCGGCTTCCGGAAATCGCGGGTTGGGGCAACGCCATGCGCTGGCTCCTCACCGGTGACCGCTTCGACGCCCACGAGGCCCTGCGGCTCGGCTTGGTCCAAGAGGTCCTGCCCGAGGCCGCGTTGCGTGAAAAGGCGATCGAGATTGCCCGCACCGTCGCCAAGCAGGCCCCTCTGGGTGTCCGGGCAACCCTCCGCTCCGCGCGGACCTCTCAGCTGAAGGGGCAGGAGGCGGCAATTGCGGAGCTTTTAGTCATCGCGCGCGAGCTGATGGACAGCGAAGACGCGGCCGAGGGCATCCGCTCATTCCTCGAACGGCGCGAAGGCGATTTCAAAGGCCGCTAACCGTTCACCGATGGGCTGACCCGGATGTGCCGCGCCGTGACCCCTGCGTGGTCAGCCGCGCCGCTTGGCCTTCGGAATCGCCTTCTCGATCCGAATTGTGCAGTCTTTCCCGACGACCTTCCGAAGGGCCGGCTCGATGACGCCGCTGCGAACGTACTCTGCGCCAACCCCGAAGGCCGCCCGGCCTGTCACTCGAACGACGACCTCGTCTTCGCCGACATCCAACAGCTCGATGCTGCTCTCGTCTTTTTGAAGGAGTGGACTGAGAACGTCGTCGATGACTCGCTGCACCGCCTCTAGCACCTGCGGAGCATGCGAAATTGCAGCCCCGGACGCAAACCTCCGAGATGTTCAGCGCGGGAGCAAAGCTGAGCTATACTCAGCCGCGCACCATGCAGCCCGCACGCACACGTCTCCAAGTCGACGTCCGCCGACAGCAATTGCTGGAGCTCGGGCTCGAGCTTTTTGGAAATCAGACCTACGACGAGCTCTCCATCGACGAGATCGCCAAACGAGCCGGCGTTTCCAAGGGTCTTCTCTACCACTACTTTCCCAGCAAACGGGCCTTCTACGTCGCCGCGGTCCGTGAAGCGGCACGCGAGCTCTTGGAAGAGACCGACGTCGATCGGCAGCTCGCGGGACACGAGCTCGACCCCGAGGGCATTCGCACCAGGCTTCGAGCCTTCCTTGTTTACATCTCGCGCAGGCGCGTCTCGTATTCCTTTCTCCTTCGCGGAGGCATTGGAACGGACACGGAGGTCGCCGAGATCATCGAGGAGACCCGACAGGCTGTTCTGGATCAAATGTCTTCGCGTCTGTCCCGGTTTGGCGCAGACACGGAAGCCCCGTCGACCCGGCTGCGTCTTCGGGGATGGCTGGGCTTCCTCGAAGCAGCGAGCCTCGACTGGGCAGAACGCCAAGAGCTCGAGCTCGAGGAATTCCTAGAGCTTCTCGTCGAGATGGCCGGCGCCGTCTTTGCGGCGATTCTCAGTCCCACAGGGCCGTGATGGGGCGACATGACGTTTTTGCCGCGGCGCTTTTGGCTGCGGCGGTGGCCTCTTGCAGCCCTGGGCAAAGGTCCGTTCCGACGCCGAAGACCGAAGCCGGCGACGCTAAGCCCGTTCCCCTGAAGACCAAACCAGAGCGCCAAGGCTCCGCGATGGACTGGAGCTGCTGCGACTCCACTTCGCTCCGCAACCCCAACGATGGCGCGCTGCGGGGCGGTGTGCCGCTTCCCCTCCGGGCTCCGGGCTTGCGCTTCAACCCGGGCCGCGATCCAATCGCTCGCTACGGGACCGTGGAAGTCGTGCGGGCCTTGGTTCGCGCCGGCGCACGGGTCGACCAAGAGCTGGGCGGGCTTCCGGTCACGATCAACGACCTCAGCTACGAGCGGGGCGGACCGATCCCCCGTCATCGCTCACACCAAAGCGGGCGCGACGTCGACGTGCTCTTCTACCAGCTGGGCCCCGACGGCAAACCCATCGAAAGCGTGGGGGCGTTCTTCGATCCAGACGGCGTGGGGGTCGACTTTCGAGACTTGGCCGACCCGAGTGACGACATCATCCTGCAGTTCGATCTGGCCCGGATTTGGCTGTTTCTTCGAGCGCTCATCGAGGACCGAGAGGCACAGCTCCAGCAAATCTTCGTCGCCGAGCACCTGAGAACGCTGCTTCTCGAGTACGCCCGTTCAAACGGCGAGCCTTCGACGACGGTGACGCGCTTCGCGGCGATGAGTTGTCAGCCGAGCTATCCACACGACGATCACTTCCACTTCCGGTTCTTCTGCGCACCCGACGACATCGTAGAGGGCTGCCGTGATTCGGCGCCGCTCTATCCCTGGCATCGAAAGCGGCTCGAACGCGCCGCCGTGCAATCGCGCCCGCTGGTGTCCAAACGTCCAAGCGCGAATGCACCGATCGTGACGCACGAGGAGGCGCGTGCGGCGGCAGGGCCGATGGATCCCGAGGTCGAACACTGGCTCGATCGCCGCAAGCAATGGGCCGAGCAACCGCACCCGGGCCGCCGCTATTGTCGGTGATCGGGCGGTTGGACCGCGATGCGCTAAGGTAGCGCCGTGACCGACTTCGACTGGATCACCGAACAAGCCGAGTTCGATCAACTGGTGGACGAGCTCAGTCAGACGGACGCCTACGCGCTCGACACCGAGTTCCACCGCGAGCGAACCTACCTACCCCATTTGGCTCTGGTGCAACTCGCCACCGCGGACCGCATCGCTCTGGTCGACGCGCTCGAAATCGACGTACGAACGCTTACCAAAGTGTTTCAATCCGAAGCCGTCTGCGTGATGCATGCCGGCTCGCAAGACCTCGAAATTCTAGAGCTCGAGTGCGGCACAGTGCCGAACCGCATGTTCGACACCCAGATCGGCGCCCTTTTTTGCGGCTATCGAACCAGCTCGCTCGGCAAGCTGGTGGAGGGGTTTCTTGGGATTCAGCTCGACAAGAGCTCCCAGCTCAGCGACTGGACGCGGCGTCCCCTGCCCCCGGACGACCTCCGGTACGCCGCCTCCGACGTGGCACACTTGCTCGAGCTCCGCGATGCGCTGGTCGACCGCCTTGGGGAGCAGGGTCGGGTTCAATGGGCGGAGGAAGAAATCGAACGCCTGCGCTCCAAGGACCGTTCGCCACCCGAGCCCGAGACGCTCTGGTGGAAGCTACGTGGCAAGACCAAGCTCAACGGAAGGGCTCGAGGGGTCGCGCAGGAGCTCGCGGCATGGCGCGAGGGCGTCGCGAAGGACAAGAATCGGCCGCCGCGAACGGTGCTGTCCGACATGGCCCTGCTGGCGCTCGCTCAACGGCCGGCGCGCAACGTCGAGCAACTGAGCGGCATCCGAAACTTCGACCTGCGGCGCTTCAAACACCGCGACGAGCTCCTGCGGGCCATCGAACGGGGGACCCGACTCCCGAAACACGAAGTTCGACTCCCACCGAAGAAGCCTGAAAACCTGCCAAGCGTCGAAGGCGTGATTGCGCTGTGTCTGGCCTGGCTCGCGCAGCGTGCCGCGCAAGAAGGCTTGGACACGACCGTGCTCGGCACGCGTGAGGACGTGACCAATCTGGTCCTCCGTCAGCCTTCCCGCCTCGCGAGCGGCTGGCGAGACGTCCTAGTCGGCCACCAGCTGCGCGCGATCATCGACGGAACGGCTGCGCTTCGCGTCGATGGCACGAAGCTCGAGCTGCTGGATCGCATGCCTCCCTGATCCGAGCTACATTGACTGGGTGGCTGTGACCAAGACCGGACGCATCGTTTTGATCGTTGCCTCTCTCGTGGTGGTCGGAGCCGGCATCAAGCTGGCTGCGCCCCTGCTGGTGCCAGTGCTCGTCGCCTCTTTCATCGCGATCGTGACGGCGCCTCTTGTGATGTGGCTTTGCGACCGCGGGGTTCCTCGCCTCATCGCGGTGCTGTCGGGCCTCCTGTTGGACGTGGCCGCTGGCGCCGCGCTCGGCTTTCCACTCGCCGGCGCAGTCGGGACCTTCACCGGGCGCGTACCGACCTATGCCTCGACCCTTTCGAGCCAACTCGGGGAGCTCAGGCTCTGGTTGGCGGGCAACGGTATTCACCTCGAATCGATCTACGACTTCTCCGCCTCGACCTGGATGCTCAATCTCGCGACGACCATGGCCCAGTACGCCGCCTCGTTCGTGTCACAGATGGTTCTCGTTCTGCTGATCGTCGCCTTCATGCTCTTCGAGTCCACCGGGCTTCGGGAAAAGCTCGCGAAGATCGCGACGCCCGGTCAAATCCAGGAGCTGTCCGCCGCCGCCCGCGAGGTCAATACCTATCTGGTTGCAAAAACGGTGATGAGCCTGCTGACCGGCGTCCTCGTGTTCCTCTGGTGCCTGTGGCGCGGCGTCGACGTCCCGGTGCTCTGGGGCCTATTGGCGTATCTACTCAACTACATCCCGACCGTCGGCCAGATCATCGCCGCGGTCCCGGCCATTGCCCTGGCGTTGATCCAATTCGGCCCTGGCCAGGCGCTGGTCGTGGCGGCCGGGTTTGGTGGCATCAACTTGGCGATTGGCGCAGTGGAGCCGCGCGTCATGGGTCACGCGCTCGGGCTGTCGCCGCTGGTGGTGCTGGTTTCGATGGTGGTCTGGGGCTGGTTGCTCGGGCCGGTCGGAGCCCTCGTCTCGGCGCCACTCACGATGGTCATCAAGCATGCACTTGCCCACAGCGATGAGCTTCGCTGGTTGGCAGAGCTTCTCGGCCCGTCACCCAGGCCGACGGGCAGGGCGAATGAAAAGAGCTCGGATTCGGCCGACGAGCTCAGTCGGGCTTGATCAAGTCGCCTGCCCGATCAGCGAATCGGCGAAGAACCTTCAGCGCTGCAGCGCTCGCAGTCGTGCGGCCTTGCCCAACGGCCTCCTCGAGCCCCGCGATGAGGGTCGACAGCTCCGAGTCGCTGCGGAGCGC
>CAMYJN010000057.1 GCA_947258625.1 uncultured Polyangiaceae bacterium
CGAGCGTGGTGCAGCTTTCGGTCTATGCCGATCCTCCGGACCTCGAGGTGCCCTGGCAAACGGAGGGCACCGAGCTCATCTACGGTTCCGGGGTGATCATCGAAGGCCGCCGCATCCTCACGAATGCGCATGTCGTCGACAGCGCCGTCGGCATCGAAGTAAAGCGTGCCGACGCGAGCGAACGATTCTCGGGCAAGCTCGTTTTCATCAGCCACGATGCAGATCTGGCGCTGGTCGAGGTAGAGGACCCGCGGTTCTTTGCCGATGCGCCAGCGGTGCCCATCGGAGAGATGCCCAAGCTGCAGCAGGACGTCGTCGTCTACGGATTTCCCATTGGCGGCCTGACGCTCTCCATCACCTCGGGGATCGTCTCCCGCGTCGAGCTCGACACGTACACCCAATCCGGGCGCAAGCTGCTCTCTGTACAAATCGATGCAGCGATCAACGAGGGCAACAGCGGTGGCCCGGTCGTAAGCGCCGGCAGCGTGGTCGGTATCGCCATGCAGGGGATGGATGATGCCGACAACGTCGGGTACATGATCCCCAGCCTCGTCATCCGGCACTTCCTCGAAGACGTATCCGACGGGCGCTACGACGGATTCCCTCGACTCGGGATCGACGTGCAAGACATGGAGAGCGATGCACAGCGCCTTGCCGCTCGAATGGCACCGTCTGCGACCGGTGCCCTCGTCACTCGAGTCGACTACGGAGGGCCTTCCTACGGTACGTTGAAGCCGCGTGACGTTCTGCTCGCGATCGACGGCCGGAGGATCGCCAACGACCTCACCGTCACCTGGCCAAGCGTGGGCCGCATCGGCTACGAGCTCGCCTGCCAGAGCAAACAAATCGGAGACACCCTCTCGGCGACCATCCTTCGCGACGGCAAAAAGATGAAGAGCACGATCAAGCTCAAGCCGCATTCGCCCTTGGTACCGGGGCGGAGGACCACCAAGTGGCCGCGTTACTTCCAGTTTGCCGGCTTGCTGTTTCAGCCGCTCAGCGAAGAGCTGATCGACGAGACCAAGGATGTCTACCCCGACTCGCTGAGCTACGCGGTCGTGAACAATCTGGTCACCAAAGAGCGCCGCGAAGTGATCATCCTGTCCCAGGTCCTCCCGCACGCGGTCAATCGGGGCTACCAAGACTGGGGGGGCGAAACCGTGCGCCTCGTCAATGGCGTCATTCCGCGAGACTTGAACCACCTCGCCTCGATCATCGACCAGGCGAGAGGGAAATGGCTGCGGATCGTCACCGGAGACGGCTGGGTGCTGACGCTCGACCGTGAGGCCGCCCGCCGAGCGAATGGGCAGATCCTCACCGACTACGGGATTTCCGAGGATCGCTACCTGGGGCCGGAACCGAGCCCGGCGCGAAGCCGACGAAAACGCGGTCGCTAGGCGCAATTTGCAGCTCGCTGGACAAGCCCAACCCAACTGCTACCTTACGCGCATCGTCCATCAAGGGCGCGGTGGTCCATCCTGGGCTGCCAGCACGCTGCCGACCTGTTCCTACCAGACCCGCACCGTGACAAAAAACAACGGTTAAACGGTTCGTAGAAGACATCGGCAAGTTAGAGACGCGGAGTAGACGCTCGGGACAGTTCCCGGCGGTTGCTGCGCAGATAGATCAGAGAGAGACAGACAGAATGAGCAAGAAACTATTCGTAGGTGGCCTGAGCTGGAACACGACCGACAGTGAGCTTCAGCAGGCTTTTGAGGCATGCGGTGCAGTCACCGAAGCCAAGGTCATTACGGACCGGGAAACCGGTCGCTCGCGGGGCTTCGGCTTCGTGACGTTCGATGACGAGGGGAGCGCCGGCCGCGCGATCGAGGAGCTGAACGGCTCGACGCTCGACGGCCGCACGATCCGAGTCGACGCAGCGAACGATCGACCGAGAAACGACCGCCGCTCCGACAATCGTTGGTAAGCGGTACTTCCAAATGACCACGAGTCTTATTGACTTTCAATCTCTCGGGCTCGGCGAAAAGGTTCGCCGAGCCCTGAGAGACGTGGGCTACACAGAGCCCACGCCGATCCAATCCCAGGCCATCCCGCACCTCTTGCAGGATAGAGACCTGCTGGGCATCGCCCAGACGGGGACCGGCAAAACGGCAGCGTTCGCGTTGCCCCTGTTGCAGCGTCTGGACGAGGAAAACTCTCCGGCAAAGCCCCGGCGGCCGCGCGCGCTCATCCTAGCGCCCACTCGCGAGCTCGCCCTTCAGATTCACGATGAGCTCGAGCGTTTCGGCAAATACACAGAGCTCCGGCACGCATTCATCTTTGGCGGGGTGAGCGCGAACCCCCAGATCAAGGCGCTCCGACAGGGCCTAGATGTGGTGGTCGCGACTCCGGGCCGGCTGCTCGACTTGGCAGGTCAGCGTCACATCGATCTCTGTGAGGTCGAGGTGCTGGTGCTGGACGAAGCCGACCGGCTGCTCGACATGGGATTCATCCGGGACGTGAAGCGCATCGTGGCGCAGACGCCAAAGGCCCGTCAATCGCTTCTCTTTTCCGCTACGATGCCCAACGCGGTTGCGGCGCTCGCCCGAGAGATCCTCGACGATCCCGTTCGTGTCGACGTTTCGCCGAAACAGGTGACGGTCAAAGAGATCGACCAGGGATTCGTCATGGTCGGCACCAGCGATAAGCAACGCATGCTCGAGCACTTGCTGCGAGACGACGAAGTCTCCCGCGCCATCGTATTCACCCGAACCAAGCACGGGGCTAATAAGGTCGCAAAAAAGCTCGGACGCGCCGGCATTGGCGCCGAAGCCATCCATGGCAACAAGTCACAGGGTGCGCGGCAGCGGGCCTTGCAAAACTTCAAGAACGGGGACTCCTGGGTGCTGGTCGCGACGGATATCGCCGCGCGCGGCATCGACATCGACGCGGTCTCCCATGTGATCAACTACGAGCTGCCCCACGAACCGGAGAGCTACGTGCACCGGATCGGTCGAACGGGCCGCGCCGGCGCGACAGGCGCTGCCTGGTCACTGGTCGATCCATCGGAACGCAGCAGACTGCAAGCCGTGGAGCGCCTCATTCGTTTCTCGCCTTCGGAGATCGAGGTCGATTTGCCGCCGCGCGAGCCCGCCGAGCCGCCCCGCGTCAACCCGCCCCGTCGACGAAGTCGTCCACGCGCTTCCACCAATCAAAGAGCCAACGCCTCCGCGCTTCCCCGCGCGGGATCTCGTCGGCGCTGACACGCCAGATTCGAATTTGAATCTGCGCACCGACCGCGGTGCCGTTTAGCAAGTCCGTTGCGTTCGTGAGGCCTTCGAGCCCGCGATGCGCGATGATGAGCACATCGGCATCGGGGGCGGTGTCGAGCAGGCCTAATGCGCCGCCGGGCTTGGGCGGAAGACAGTTCTTGAAGGTCGCGGCGATCTCGGCGAGCTCCGGGTGCGTTTTGGCAAGTCTCGCTAGGGCGATTTCCTGCTTGCGCTCGGTAAAACGCGTGCCTTCCGGATAAAGCAAGACCCCCTGGTCGCCGAGGTTCTCCGCCAACCTGCGAACCCCTGCGAGCTCTTCATGAACGACCCCGCCGCGGTCGATGAAGTAATTGGGCGAAGCATGACCAGCGACATCGATACACGGGTCGACCAGAAGCTCCCGTTTGAACACGTAGCGAAGCCGAAGTCCCGTGGCGTTCGAGATGAAGGTGACCGGAATCGCCGTGTCGATGATGCTCGCGTGGCGAATGAATACCAGGACATGGCCGGGAAGAATCTGGTCCTCGCCTTCGATCGACACGGAGAGCGAGAGAAAGCGAGCGAGCCAGGCGAACAGCGAGCTACCCCACCAGCACTCGAGGCTGAAGAAGAGGTCTTCACGCCGCTCGGGTCTGCCAGGCGTGATCACGTAGATCGCCGCCGCCGCTGTCAACCCCATCAACTCGATGCTGAAGTAAAACCAGAGGAACATCAGCAGACGCAACACCGCAAACGATCGGCGGCGTAAGATCCCAATCACGAAGGAGCCGGGGATCCATAGCGGTGCGAGCGCGGTGAGCAAGACCCAGAGCAGGACATACGTGGACACCGTCATCAGTCGCCTTCGAGTGGGCGAGACGGAGGCCGAATGTGAAAAGGCAAGCGCCTGCACGAACCGAGAGCGGCGGCGAAGGTCGGTGGGCCGCACCATGCTTCGTTGCTCTCGCGCTTCGTTCATCGTTCGATCGCCAAGCTATCTGGGAAACGCATCGGACGAAAGTCCCCTGCGCCGCTACGCGGTTAGGGAGACGCGACGATCGACGAGATCAGCCCGTCAAAGGCCGCGGCGTTCTCCGTTACGGTCGCGCTCGGTCCCAGAAACTTGAAGTAGTAGGGGCCGCCCTGGCTGTTCACGATCGCGGCGATCAGGCGTTGATTCGCTTGCCCAGGCTGTTGCTGGCCCGTGGGGCTCATGCCGCCGGCGTACCGGCCCGCGACCTCGAGCCTCGTGATGTCCATTCCCGACACTTTGCTACTCGTCTGCTTCGCATCGGACACCGCAGAGCCGTCCGAATTGCTGAACTGCCCGATCCAGCGGTCGAGGTTCTCCTGTGACGTCCCCGCGCCTTGCGGTCCGAAGAAGTAAACGATCAGCTCCGCGGCGCCTGCCGATCCCGGTGCGGTCAATTGTGCGCGGCGCATGGCGGACTTCGGTGCCTGGGCGCTCCACTTGGCGGGTACCCTGAATGCAACTGTGCCGACGTCGATCATGCCCGACGCATCAGGCTGACCCGACGTTGCGCCGGTGCCACCCGGAATCTGTCTCGGGTCCATTCCTGCATGCGGATCCCCAGGTTGTGGCATCCCTGCGTGTGGGTCTTGGGCCGCGCCCGGATGCGCGCCGCTGGTTTCGGTTGTCCCGACCTGGGGGGCCGCGCTGCTGCCCTCTCTCGGGGCGGGACCTTTGTTTTGACAGCCCGCGGCGACGATCAGGGCCAGGGACATGGCGAAGACGTGGAACGATGGACTCAGCATGGGCGTAGTGGAGCATCTTGGCGGCCGCCCCTCAAGTCCTCGACACCAGCTCCCGAAGCGTCCATGGTGAGCACCAAAGCATGCGACGGGTACGAGGGTTTGTAGATTTGGTGTTCGACTTGGTCGAGGAAACGACTAATTTGGTCGAGCGCACCCACGACGCAGTGGTGGAGCGATCCGTACGGCGGTTTGCGCCCGTCGAGCCCGCCAAGAGCACCGCGAAGGTCGTCACCGGCGTCCAAACCGCGATTTCCAGCGGGGTATTCGAGTCGATTCGCCTGCTCAACGGCATCAGTCGCTTCACGGTGGACGCCGTCGCGGATGCGGCCGAGGCCGGTCTCGCCCAGGCGTCCGACCCCGAGGCTCTCGAGCTCGCCACGCCGGTCCGGTCGAGCGCGGCGGGTACGGCAGCCTGGTACGTCGACTCTCTCCAGGCCTCGATCAACGGCTTTTGGGGGGACTACCTCAATCGAAAGAACAGCCGCCTCGATCTAGGCATGACCCTTCGCCACCACGGGCGGCACCTTCCCGCAACGGCAGAAGCCTTTGCAGCGGCATTCCCGAACCCGACCAACAAAGTCTGCATCTTCGTACACAGCCTCGCGGCGACCGAATGGCTCTGGAGCCTTTCCTCCGAACAGCACTACGGCGATCCGGACGTGACCTTCGGCACGCGCCTCTCGGACGACCTCGGCTACACACCGATCTATGTTCGCTACAATACGGGCCGTCATATCTCCGAGAACGGGCGCGCGCTCGCAAAGCTCATCACCGAGGCGCTCGAAGCCTACCCGCTGCCGGTCGAAGAGGTCGCGCTCATTGGTCACAGCATGGGCGGGCTGGTGGCTCGAAGCGCGGCGCACTACGCGCGCGAGCACGACGAGCCTTGGGTCTCACGGCTTCGGCACGTGGCCTGCATCGGCTCACCGCATCTGGGCGCGCCCCTCGAACGGGCCGTGAACCGGCTGACCGGAGTCCTTCGAAAGGTAGATGCGGCCGGCGCTCAGGTTCCAGCCGCGCTTCTCGACACCCGAAGCGCCGGCGTCAAAGACCTCGGCTATGGCTACACAATCGACGAGGAATGGCTCGGGCGGGACCCGGACGAGGTGTTTGCCGATGCGCGGCGCAACATCCCCCTCGTCGATGGGGTCGGGTACTATTTCTTGGCGGCGACGATTACCCGCGATCCCGAACACCCGCTCGGCCAACTGCTTGGAGACCTGCTGGTTCAGCTCCCGAGCGCCTCTGGAGAGGCGCCCGAGCCGGCTAGGCGCATTCATTTTTCGGGTGGAGCCGTGTTCCCCGGCATGAATCACATCCACATCGCCAACCATCCGGACGTCTACGAAGCCTTGCGCGACCTCCTCGTGGCTTAGGCGGCCACTTGCGGGTCTAGAGGTCGGACCTATCTCCAGGGTCGAAGGCCAGCTACTCTCGGATCGAGGGCAAGGAGATACCGCAACATGGACTTGGGAATGGTCGGCCTCGGCCGAATGGGCTCGAATCTCGTACGCAGGTTGATTCGCGACGGTCACCGGGCCGTGGTCAATGACGTCGACCCTGCGTCGGTGTCCGCATTGGTCTTGGAGGGTGCCGAGGGCGCCCAGAGTCCTGCCGAGCTCGCCAACCGCGTCCTTTCCGCGATGCGCCAGCAGTTTGGTGGTCATGAAGAGAAGCCGGACCCGACATGACCGACACGAGCTACGCCGACGCGCTGATCCTCTTTGGCATCACGGGTGACCTCGCCCGCAGGAAGCTGTTCTCCGCCCTGTACGACCTCACCGCGGCCGGTCACCTCGACATGCGTGTGGTCGGCGTGGCGTCTCGCGGCTGGGATGACGAGATCCTGCGTCAGAAAGCTCATGATGCCTTGGAAGCATCCGGCCGCCCCATCGACGAGGAGGTGTTCGCGCGGCTCGCCGCCAACCTCTCTTACGTGTCTGGCAACTACCGCGAGCCTGGCACCTACCAAGCGATTCAAGAAAAAGCATCGGGCAGTGTCCGCGCCGTATCCTATCTCGCCATCCCCCCGAGCCTTTTCGAAGATGTCGTCGAGGGCCTGGCCTCGGTAGGCCTCAATCAGGGCGGTCGCCTCGTGTTGGAGAAACCGTTCGGTCGCGACGCGCAGTCGGCGACAGAGCTCAACGACATCATCCACCGTCATTTTCCGGAAGGCCAGGTGTACCGCATCGATCACTTCCTCGGGAAGGAAGCGGTCCAGAACCTCATGATTTACCGCTTTTCCAACACCGTCTTGGAACCGATTTGGAATCGCCACTTCGTGCGCGGCGTGCAGATCACCATGGCCGAGGACTTCGGTATCGAGGGAAGAGGCTCGTTCTACGACAAGGTGGGTACGATGCGCGATGTCGTGCAGAACCATCTCTTACAAGTCCTTTCCTTGCTCGCCATGGAGCCACCGGTCTCCGACGACCCGGATTCGTTGCGTGACGAACGGGCGAAAGCCTTGAGTGCGATCGTGGCGCCGAGCCCCGACGCGGTCGTGCGCGGACAGTATGTGGGGTACCGCGAAGAGCCCGGTGTCGCGGCCGACTCCGATACCGAAACGTTTACCGCGGTTCGACTCGAGCTCGATTCGTGGCGCTGGGCGGGCGTGCCTTGGATCATTCGCGCGGGGAAGAGGCTCCATTCCACCGTCACCGAAGCAGTCGTCGAATTTGCGCGTCCTCCACGCCCGCTATTCGCTGACGTGGACTGTCGACCGAGTCCGAACCGCTTGACGTTTCGCACCAAGCCCGACGATGGGATCAGCTTGTCGATGCAAATCAAGAAGCCTGGGCCTGCCATGGTCAGCCATCCGATCGACTTGCGCCTCGAGCACGATCGGCCACGCGGCCGCGATGCATACGACCGGCTGATCGGCGACGCGCTTCGCGGCGACCCCGGCTTGTTCGCCCGTCAGGACGGTGTGATGCAAGCGTGGAGGGTCGTCGATCGTGCGTTGGCCGATGGTCGGTCGGTCGTGCCGTATCCACGAGGCAGCTGGGGACCGTCCGAGGCGAATGCCTTGCTAGGCGCCGATTGGCGTTGGCTCACGGCATGACGAGGGGTCTGGTGACCGCTCTGCTCAAACACGTTTCGGGCCCGCCCCGCCCATGACCAGCCAAGCCTTCGCGACCGATCTCGGCGTACGCGTCCCGGCCATTACCACCGACCAAATGCGCGAAGTCGACCGAGTCGCGATCGAGGAGCTGGGACCAAACCTCTATCAGATGATGGAAAATGCCGGCCGCAATCTCGCGATCACGGTCCTCGAAACGCTTGGCGCCGCTTGGAGCGAGACGCCGATCACCGTTCTTTCGGGTACGGGCGGTAACGGAGGCGGAGGGATTTGCGCCGCGCGGCATCTCGCCAATCGTGGCGCAGATGTCACCGTCGTCCTCACCGATCCTGCCGGCCTCACGCCGGTCCCAAGCGAGCAACTCGCCGTCTATCGCGCCACCGCGGGCAAGGTGGCGGAACCGTCGGCTCTCGACGCGTTGCGGCCCCGGCTCATCGTCGACGCGATCATTGGATACAGCCTGCACGGACCACCGCGCGGGGTCGCGCGACGGATGATCGACTGGATTGGCACGAAGTCCGTCCCGGTGATTTCACTCGACGTCCCCTCGGGCATCGACGCGACGACGGGCGAATCATTTGGCTCCCAGGTGCAAGCCTCGGTGACGCTGACCTTGGCCTTGCCCAAGACCGGCCTCGACGCGGAGACGAGCGGCGATCTTTGGCTGGCTGACCTCGGCATCCCGGCGGAGGTTTATCGCCGGGTCGGCATCGACGTGCCCCGAGGGCTATTCGGAGACCGCTTTCGGGTGCCGTTGCGCCCTTTTGGCGTTTGACCCGACCCGATGTAAAGCTTCATTCGAATGGCGCTCAAACAAACCTCCGATTCCGCGGTGGATGAAGTCCGCGCTGCGCTCGGCCCCGCGCTTCAGCGCTTTGGGCCGGACTACTGGCGCGAACAGGACGCGGCCAAGACCTTTCCTACCGCCTTCTTCGAGACGATCGGCGAGGCGGGCTACTTCGGCACCTTCATCCCCGAGGCCTACGGTGGCCTGGACGCGGGCGCTCGCGTGGCTTCCGTGCTCGTCGAAGAGATCAACCGCGCGGGAGGTGACGCAGCCTCGGTCAACGCGCAGATGGCCATCTGCCGAACCCTCGTCCTTCACGGAACCGAAGACCAGAAGCAGCGGTACCTGCCGGGCGTCGCCTCCGGCGACATTCGATTCCTGACCGTGGCCGCCACCGAGCCCGACAGCGGTTCGAACATGAACGAGCTTGCGAGCAGCGCCCGCCGCGATGGCGACG
>CAMYJN010000058.1 GCA_947258625.1 uncultured Polyangiaceae bacterium
GCGGTTTTCAGATCGCCATGCGAAAGTCGTCTCACCAGCTCGTCAGCGTCGAGCTTTCCGCGGAGGGGCGCGGCGACCTGACCGCGACTTCGCTGACGATCGCCGAGGCTGCACTCCCGATTCTGAAGCTCGCAAGCGACTTGCTCCGAAGCCTGGTTGCCTCCGACCGAGGTCAGAGCCGAAACCTCCGCGTCCGTGCCCTCCGCCAGGAGGTCCGCACGCTCCGAAGGGAAATCCGCTCGCGCCGAAGCGCCGACAGCTTCGTCAATCTCGACCCGGACCGCCTCCGTATGCACCACGGCGGCGAGACGGAACACACCGAGGCGCCGAGCACGCTCCCTTCCCTTCAGTTCGACGAGCGCTGGCGCATTTGCCTCGAGGGGCTCGACGCGAACTCGGTCTTCATGTGCGGCGATCGATTGGTGATCGCGACCCAGACGCACGTGGTCGCCGTCTCGCGTGACGACGGCAAGGTGCTTTGGGCGCGCCCCGGCCCAGCGTCGACGACCTTGATGTCGGGCTCGGTCCTGATTCGGCTCTCGGCCGACGGCGAGGTCGAGCTCTGCGACGTCGAAGATGGCGAGCCCTACTGCTCGACCCACATCAGCCCTCGCATCGGCGGTCCTCCCGTGGGTTTGATGGCCGGCGGCGAGAATATGCCCCCCGTCGCGGTGGTGACCGAAGGCAGTCACCGGCTCGTCGCGATCGACGTTCGCACCGGCGAGCCGCGGTGGCGCTTTGCTTCGCGAAGTGGCGGCGAATTCCGCATGACGAAAGTCGGCCGCCTGCTCTTGGTCACCTGCGGCGAAGAGGCGATTCACGCGCTCGATATCGCGACGGGCGAAGACGTTTGGCGTTTCGCGGAGCGCGGCTGCTTTCAATTCAAGCCACTCATCAGTAGCGAAACCGTCATCGCGGCTGCCGTCCGGGGCCGGCGCGAGGGTGCACTCTTCGCGATCGATCTCTACAGCGGCCAACCCCGCTGGAAGCGCGAGCTTCCGGGCCCGCCGACCTCCGACCCCTGCGTGGCGGCCAACGTCGCGCTGGTCTCGATCGCTGGCGACGAGGCGATGCTAGGCGCGCACTGCCTGCAGACCGGTGAGTCTCTTTGGGAAACTCGAGACCCAGGCCTAGGCATCGGCGGCGCGGGCCTGACCTTTGACGAGACCTGGATCGTCAACGCCCCCTTTGGTCAGCTCAGCGCGCTCGACGTGCGCTCGGGTAATCTCCGCTGGAACACGAACCTCGCCGATGCGCTCGCGGACGAAATTCCGCGCCGGCTCGAACCCGTCCTGCGAGGCGGCGCGCTCTTCGTGCCCGCATCCTCGGTCCACGTAGTGCGCCCCGCCGACGGACAGAAGCTTTCCGCGAGCCTGCCGTGCGACCTGGTCCCCGACCTGATGCGCGTCGACGAACGCGGCTGGGTCTACGTGGCCGAGGAGAGCGGTTTCCTAGCAGGCTACGCGCCCAAGCCGATGCTCACACTGATCCGGGGCGGCAGTCGCTAGTCGAGCGGGACGCAGTTGAACTCCATCGACCAGCCCGCAAACACGGGTGTGCTCAGGGTGTCAGTAGACGCCTCGAGTCTCGCGCGCACCCGTAGGTAGGGCCGGTAGTTGGGTTCTCCGCCCAGCACAAGCTCGGCCCCGATGTCGTATGTCTTGGGCGTCACATCGGTCGGATCGGCGTAGGTGAGCGAGACTGGAATTACCGTATCGAGGTCCGCCAGCGTGTCGGCCGTGAAGAACTCGAACCTGACACTGCTGTCTGAGGGCGTCGATCCGATCCAGGTCAGCGTACCCCAATCGGGCCGCTCGGGCGGCATTTCACAGACGAAGTCGGCTTCGTATGTGTTTTGGTAGAAGCCGGCGCCGAAGTTGGATCCCGTTGGGGGCACCATGATTCGAACCGGATATCGGGCGATCTCGGTCGTGCCATCGACCATCACACGCATATCGAAGTCGAAGATCTGCGCAGTGGCCGTTGGGGGCACGAAGTCGTTCCCGACGCGGAACTGGAACTCAATGTTCGCTCCCGCGAGGCACCCTAGACACGTGGTAGTCCCGGCGCCGCCAATGCATTTTTGGGGGATGCCATCGTCTGGGCAGTCCTTGGCCACGACCGCGCTCACGAAAAGAGTCTCGTCGACCGTGGGAGTTGCCAAGTTGTCTTCGGGAACGAGGGTGACATTCCGTCGCGTGTCGCCGACCAGAGCTTGCATCGCCTCGAGGACCGCGACCCCGAGCCCCGACCCGTCGCCTGCGATCTGCTCGAGATAGGGGTCGCCGAACAGGTCGACCGACCCGGTGACGATGCCAAGCTCGGTCAGGTCGGGAATCGCGATGTAGCCTCCCGAGTTGGGGCTGACGACGCTGACCAACTTCACACCGTTGGCCAGAAGCTCGGTTTCAACCGTCGTCCATGGGATGGGCAAATCGGCGGTCTGCCAGCTCGGGTAACCGCCCGGATCAGCCGTCTGATTGTGAATGCGGAGCTGGAAATTTCCTCTTCTTTGAGAAACCGAATTGCTTGGGCCGACCGAAGCGTCCGAGACCGCATACCAATCGCCTGCGGGCACCGTTCGTCCAAACCGCCCCCAGTAGTCGCCGCCACCTGGGCCCGGATTGCAATCCACGGCGCCAAGCGCCGCATCGAAAAGGGCGGTATTCATCGTATGGTATGCCGTCCCTTCACCGCTCAGGAACAGGTCCGCAGGGCTGCTGAGAGAAAACTTGAGAAATGCGTCCCGCCCGTCCGTCCAACAGTCGGGCCCGCTGCACTGCAGGCACGTCCCCTTGTCCCAGGTTTGCGCGTCATTTCCGAGGTTGGTGTTGCTGCCCATGACGGTCAGCGACCTGTTGGTGACGTCGCCCAGATCCCAGGCCGTGAACGGATCGCTCGAGTAGAGGATGTTGGGAGACTGCTCCACCGGCGGCAGCCGGGTCCCCATGCCCAGGGTCCCGTCAAAGGGTGGATTGCCGTAGGTGTGGCCGTTGGCGACCGGGCCGTTCCACATGTCGGCGTCGCTGAACAGCAGGATGATCGGAAGCACGCTGTCCCGAAAGCAGGGATAGCCCCAGCGCCCCGAGGGCGAGGGACAGGCTCCGCGGTTCGGCACCAGGTCTCCAAGACCTTGCCCCGTCACGACCGAGTAAAGGGCCTGGCTGTGGGCCTCTGGGAGGTCCTTGTTGCTGTCGGCCCGGAACGCCGACACCGCGTCGAGCACGTGCTGGATGTTGTTGGTGGTATCGAGATAGTGGTGATAGGGCGCCATGTCGTAGCGGTTGTTGTGCGGTAGGTAGGACACCTCCTTGAAGTCCCCCACGCCCATCCAGACATCGGGGATCACGCACTGGATGGCCCCGACGATGCCCGTGTCCGCGCCTCCCGGGCAATCACCCGGGTCGACAAAGGTGCCGCTGGTGAGGTCCGCCACGAGCTGGTTCTGCTCGCCACTCATGGAGCCGGTGGCGTCCATGAGAATGTAGACGTCGGCGCTCCGGATATCGGACTGGATCTCGATGGTGGCGGACACAGTGTTGTCGCCGCCGGCGTCGTAATAGGCGGTCTGGTATGCGCCGTCGTCGTCCTTGTCACCATCGCAGGGAAGTCGCCAACCAGGCCCCGCACAATCGTCGCTCGGGTCGGGCACCCCGTCGCCATCTGAATCGACGAGGGCTGCACTTCCGCTTCCGCCCTCAAGGTTGAGCGCGCCGTCGGCGCTCGAAAAGACGAGGTTACTCGAGTTGGTGACGCTGAGATCGCTCTGATCGGGGTAGTCGATGGCGGTGTTACAGGTCGGGTCGCCGGTGCCACAGGATGCGGGCGGCGAGATCAGCGACGCGCTGCTCGCGCCCGTAGAAGCCGATTCGTCCTGCAGGCACGCTGGCATCGCGACGACGAAGGCAAAGAGAATGAAGGGGGTTAGGTTCTGGGTTTTCACGTTGACTCCTTACGGTGCACTGCCGGACTGACAGCTAGGCCCGTTGTTGCCGGTTCGGGGTGCGGCACAGACCTGCTGGGGATCGCAGTCGGTTACTTGGTCACAGGTGCCGCCGGTGGGCACACATTCCTTGCGCCCGTCTTGCCAAAGGCCGAGACACTCGAAGCCCGAGCCGCAATCGCTGCTGAAGCGACAGAGGCCGTAGTCTCCGCAGGTGGCCAAAGACCCGACGGCGCCGGTCTCGCAAACCGAAGAGCTGCCGCAGTCCGAGCTGACGCAAGCTGCGCCTGTCGCGTCACGTTCGCCGGTGCACTCATCGACACCGTCAGCGTCGACGTCGGCACAGAAGCTGCCAAGGGCGTTTCCGAGCCAGGAGCAGTCTGCGTCGACGTGGCACGTCCGGCTGACTCGGGTGCAGTACTTCGACACCGGCGTCGTGAGACAGATGTGGCTCTTCGGGCAATCCTCGTAGCTGTCGCAGGGAACCCGACGGTCCACGCACGCCCCGCTCTCGCAGGAGAAGCCTGGCGCGCAGTCGTAGGTTTCGGTAGCAGGGTCGCATCCGGTGGTGACGCGGACACACCGCTTCCCACCTGCCCCGACCGTCAAGCAATCGTAGTCACTTTGATTCGGACAGGCAGTGTCGTCGGAGCAGGAGCCCGCCCATGCGGGTACACACTGCTTGATCGGATCCCCGCCGTTGGTCGCACAACCCGAAGCGACGCAGACGTAGCCGCTAAACGTACAGTCGTCGTCGCTGTTGCAGGGGAAATTAGTGGGGCAGGTGTGGCAGAGCGCGTTGGTCTCGCACTCACCGCCACTGCCTCCGGTACCACCGACGCCAGCCGATCCCCCGATGCCACCGCTGCCGGCTGAGCCCGCAGTCCCGCCGGAGCCCGCCGAACCACCCGAACCTACGGTGCCGCCGCTACCGCTCGAGCCCCCGGCTCCCCCTAAGCCCGCAGAGCCGCCTGTCCCGCCGCTGCCCGAGGAACCACCTCGCGTCGGGGGACCATTTGGTTCCTCACCACAACCGACCGCGGCCGCGAGCAAGAGAAGGCCAAGCACCCGCCAATGCCCCGCGGATGACGGATTGCGACGTTCGGCGTTCTTGATTGAGCTCATGGTTGCAATCCCGCCTGACAGCTGGGAACGCCCCCGCCTCGTGGGGATGCGCAAACCTGTTGCGGCGCGCAGTCGGCGAAGCTCGAACAACTCCCACCGTCCGGCACACATTCCATGCGTCCATCCGGCCAGAGCCCGAGGCAGCTGAAGCCCGCCGCGCAATCCCCGTCTCCGATGCAAAGTCCGTACCGGCCGCACTGCGTTGTGCTCCAGAAACTGGCCGCTTCGCAGACGGGCGCCGAGGCACTGCCGCACTGGGCGTTGGTGCATGCATCGGACATCGGATCGTTCGGATCAAAGGTACCGGCGCACTCTTTCCTCAGGTCGCCGTCGATGTCCTCGCAGCGAGGAGCCAGGTCGACACAGTCGAAGTCAGACTGGCATTCTTGTTGGATCCGCCGGCAGAAGTTCGAGTTCGTGCTGCCCTCGCAGACGTGATTCTTCGGGCACTGCTCGTCTTGTGGGTCGCAGGGAACGCGACGGTCGACACAGCTCCCGTTCTCGCAGGCGAAGCCGAGCACACAATCGAAGCTCCTGTCGCAGCCTGGCGTGGTCTTGACGCAGCGTTTGTTCTCTCCGGGCACGTCGACGCACTCGCGACCGTTCGCGCACATCGCACTGCTCTCGCACGCACCGCCGCCCGCAAACGTACATTGCTTGAGCGGTTGGCCACCGACATCGTCACAGCCCGTTTCGATACAAAAGAAGCCGACGGAGCAATCGCCGTTGGTCTGACAAAAGCTTCCGCTCGGGCAGGAGAGACACAGAAAGCTGGTCGTGCAGTCGACGACTCCGCCACCGCCAGAAGACCCGCCGGTACCCCCCGTCCCATCGGAGCCCGCCGCACCTCCTGCTCCACCGCCGCCTGAGGAGCCACCACTGTTGTCCCGGGGATCGCCTGGAGACTCTCCGCAACCCCATAGAATTACGAGGAAACCGACTGATAGTGCAAGCGAGCGTAAAGCCATGAAATTCTCCTACTTCCAATAATGACGAAAACTTCTATTATGAGCAAACAAGAAAATAATAGTATGGTCGCAAAATTGCAATTTAGGTGAGCATCTATACAGTGCCCGATTGCAGACAGGTCGCTGACCCGAGCACGATCCGGTAGAAGCTCGGCTGAGCTAAGGGGAACGGAATGACGGAGGCGGTGAGGTTGCATGCCCTGATCGATCGCGCTCTATACATTTTCCGACATTTGTAAGAGGCCGCACAAGGAGAAGTGTCGATTAATTATCCGTTTTCTTGACACTGCTCAATCGTTCACCTATGAATGTAAAGAGATGTAAGGCCCTTCTCTGGGCGGAGGAAGAAGCCATGAAACGTTTGCTCCTAGCTTTGTCAGTCGTCATCGGCGCGTGGATGCTCAGTCCGACACCCCAAGCGGAGGCAGAGGGCCGCCGAGGCTGGTACAAGGCGCGACAAGCCCAGAAGCGTCAGATTCGGCATCGGCGTCATAAGCGCAGTCACGCAGTGCCCGAGCTCGATCCGAGCGCCGCAGGTGGGGCCATCGTCTTGCTGCTCGGCGGCGTCGCGTACATCGCGTCGCGTCGGCGCGAAGAAGACCTAGCCTAGCCGCGATCGGTCCATATCTCGGTTGAGCACACTCCACTCCGGTGCGCGAGGCCGATTCGCCAGTCTCCCCGTTGCTCTGCTAGCCGGTGTGTGAAATGCGCTGGAATGGTATGAGGGGGGGTGCGCCGAATCGTCGGCAAGCCCGGTCTGAAAACATGACGCGAAACGCCGAACGAGAACCTCGCAGCAAGCCGCGCGAGGCCTGGGATGGGGATCGCCCCGAACCGGCGGCTGCACGCGAGCGTCTGCTCGAGGTTGCTGCGCTCTGCATCGCACGCAACGGGATCCCCGCGACCGGAATCGCGCATGTGGCACACGAAGCAGGCGTGAGCCGCCCGACAGTGTATCGGTACTTCAAAGATCGAGAGGAGCTCATCCGCTCCGTCCTGCTTCAAGCTGGGCTTCGTCTTGCCAACGACATTCAAGAGCACATCCGAGTCTATGATGACCCTGGGGGCAAAGTCGTCGAAGCCACCCTATTTACGCTGCGCGCCATTCGAGAAAACGCCGTCCTTCGAGAGGTCTGGCAACCCGCAATATTCGACGCCTACCTTCTGCAAGGTTTCACTCAGCCCGCCTCGATCATGTTCACGCGGGTCGCGCTCAGCGAAATCATCGAATCCACTGGATGGGATGAGGACGAAGCCACCGAGGCGATGGAGTTCATGCTCAGGATGATTCTCTCCTTGCTGGCAGCCCCTGAGCCGGTGCGGAGCGAGAACGAGCTGCGGGATTTCCTCGGGCGGCGATTGGTTCCGGCGCTCGGCTTGTAGTAAGGGGATCGGCTGTGAGCATTCGGAAGCGTTCCTTTGTAATCGCCCTCGCGATCGCCGCCCTATTCTTACCCGGCAAGAACCTCGCTAACGCAGCGGCCGACGGGCCCATCGTAATTCGCTACGCGTCTCTTGCACCCCCGAGCTCTGCGTTCGGCAAAATCCTCAAAGCCTGGGGCCGTACGTTCAAGAAGGAGACCGAAGGTCGAGCCGAGCTGCGATTCTATACGGGCGGCAGCCAGGGCGACGAACGCGACTTCATCCGAAAGATTCGCGCGGGGCAGATCGACGCCGCAGGGATCACGACGACGGGCATGGGCATGGTCGTGCGCCCGATTTTGGTTCTGACGGCCCCCGGTCTCATTACCGAAATCGATCAGCTCGTTCAGGTTCGGACTGCGCTTCGGCAGCGATTCGAAGACATGTTCCGAAGCGCCGGGTTCGAGCTCCTGACCTGGGGCGACGGCGGCAAGAACCGTCTGTTTTCGGCAAAGCCTTTCGCGCGGCCCAGCGATCTCAAATCAGGCCGGCCTTGGGCCTGGAAGGACGATCCGGTGTTCGCAGGCTTTCTGAGCGTGATCGGCGCCAACCCCGTGCGCGTCGGCGCCAACGAGGTGTACGGAGGGCTGCAAACGCGCATGATCGACACGGTTCCGAGCTCTTGCATCATGGCCGTTGCAATTCAGTGGTACACCAAGCTCAACTACATGGCGAAGCAGAACTTCAACATCTTAATCGGCGGCTCGATCATCAAGAAGGAGGTGTTCGACCAGCTCACGCCGGGGGACCAGAAAATCCTTCGCGACACCGCCGAGCGCGGCGCGCGCGCAATGGATAAGATCGTTCTGAGAGACGACAGCAAGGCGTACCAGACCCTGGTCGAACGGGGCATCAACGTGGTCGACCTCAGCCCGCACCAGGCCGAATGGGATGCCGTTGCCAAACAAGCACGCCAGCAGCTTGCTGGACGGGTGTACAGCAAGAGCCTACTTGCTGAGGTGACGAAGCTGGCCTCCCAGAAGTGAACAACCACGGCCTCGGGCCGTCCAACCGTGAGTCGATATGCAGCACCGCAAATTTCCACTGATCTTGGCACTTACTCTCGCTGTGCTTGCCGTCCCCGGGGCCCCGGCAGGCTCGCAGGCGACAGCTACCCAGGCGACTGTGATCCGGATCGCATCGCTCGCCCCACCTGGCTCCTCTTTCGTGAAGGTGCTCAAGGCTTGGAGCCGCACGCTCCAGAAAGAGACCGAAGGCCGGGTCGAGCTTCGTGTGTTCTCGGGTGGCAGCGAAGGTAGCGACCGTGATCTGGTCAAGCGAATCAAAGCGGGCAAGCTCGATGCCGCGGGCGTTGCAACCACCGGCTTGAGCATGGTGGCGCCCGAGCTTCAGGTGCTCACGGCTCCGGGGCTGCTCACCGATGACGCCCAGCTCGATCGTGCGCGCGATAAGCTGGACGCCCAGCTTCAGAAATTGATCGAGGACGGCGGCTTCAAGCTGCTCGCTTGGGGAGATGGCGGCAAGAACCGCGTGTTCTCGTCGACCGAGTTCAAATCGCCTGCTGATTTGGTGGGCAAATCGGGCTGGGCCGGGAAAGACAACGCCGTGTCGCTGGCTTACACCAAGGCTCTCGGCGCAAATCCGGTGACGGTCGGAGCGTCCGGCGTGTTCCCTGGGCTCAAGGACGGTAAGCTCGAGGTCGTACCCGCCTCCGCGATGGCTGCGGTCGCCTTCCAGTGGTACACGAAGCTCAAGTACATGAGCTCGAGCAACTTCAACATCATCGTTGGCGGCTCGATCATCAGCAAGAAGACGTTCAACGAACT
>CAMYJN010000059.1 GCA_947258625.1 uncultured Polyangiaceae bacterium
AAGCGAGCATGCACAAATCTCCGCACAGCTCGCGCGGGTCGAGGCACTGACAGAGCGCGTCGACCACGGCGACGACGAGTCGGTGATCGCGCTACGGGACGAGCTCCAACAACTCGGAACGATGCTGGTCGAGCATTTGCACTACGAGGAGTACCAAGTCTCTTCGCTAGCCGAGGCTGGTAGAGCGGACGAGGTTGCCGAAGACATGCGTCGCGATCATCGGGATCAGCGTGAGCTTTTCGATAGCATCATTCGCGAGCTCGACGAAACAGCGGTTGGCTCGAAGCTGGTCGTCGGGGTGCGTGAGCTCGCGCGCGCCATACGGGACGACATGGAGTACGAAGAAAAAGAGCTGTTGAATAGACCTTGAGGTGGGAGCGGGCCTATGAAGATCATGTACAACCCATCGACATGCAATCACTACGGCGTGTGCGTCGAAGAGTCGCCTGAGGTGTTTTCGTTCGCCGAAGACGGAAGTCTGAGGATTCAAACCTACGATGTCCCCCCCGACCTCGAAGACAAGGTGCGGGACGCCTGCATGATGTGTCCGACCCAGTCCATTCAGATCGACGAGGAATAGGGATCGGGGCTCGGGGCGGCTGAGCTTTAGATTCGGGTGAGGAGCTTCGTCGTAAGCATGCGCGACGAAGCGATGATGGGAGTCATGGTGTGGCTCGAGGCGCTGCTTGGAAAACCGGACGAGTCGAAAACGTAGACGTCGCGCGTGCCGTAGACCTGACCGTTCAAGTCGGCGCCTCCATCGCGCTCTGAGGCCGCGAATCGGACGGTGCCCTGCTGGTGAGCGCTGAGCATCGGCGCGGTTGCTGGTGCAAACGGCAACTGCCGCGCCTGCGTGGCTTCACGCGCCGAGCGAATGACCAAGGCCGCAACCGTCGGTACCAAAACCTCTCGTGCGCCGGCTTCAAGGTAGACCTTGGCGGCGGATTCAACCGCCTTCCGAAGCCGCGCCCGATGATCGTCGCGCTGCGTGTATCGAATCGTCAGGCGGCCGTCGCGCGCGACTTCCACCCGACCCGAAGGCGCATCAGGTGCGAGGAGAAGCGAGGGTGCCATGCGATCGTACTGGGCCATGCCCTCCATTCCAGACGCACCGGAGAACGGCAAGAGGCTCGAGACGATGCCAGGCGTGCCCATGATCCCTTCGATGCGAAAACCCCAAAGCCCGAACTCGACGTTGTCCTCTTGTTCGAACTCGGTGACGGCGTACGACTGTGGGATGCCGTCGAACGCCGCGATGCGCTCATCGAAGATCCCGATGATGGGGAGCTGGGGTTGCAGCATGAGATTCTGCCCGACGTGCGCGTTTCCAATGCCCGACCGCAACAACAGCTGTGGTGACGAGATGGCGTTTGCGGCGATGATGACGATCTTTGCTCGGACCTTGATCTCGTTCTGTTCGTGATAGCCGCCTGGGTCGAGGGTGCGTACCTCGACCTCCTTGAGCTCCTGACTGGCCTTGTGGACCTTCACGGCGCGAGCCCTCGTGAAGATGCGGGCGCCGGCCTCGACCGCCTTGGGAAGTGCGACCATGCGTGGGTTTTGTTTGGCGTGGATGGGGCAGCCGATGAGGCAGGTGCCGAGCCCGCGGCAGCCCACGCGATTGTGCAGCATCACCTCGCCGCGCAGCCCGAGCGCTTCGGCCCCTTGACGCAGCTTGGCGTTCGCGAAATTGACCAAGTTCTCTGGAATGCGACTCGCCGAAAGATCGGCAAGCGCATCCTCCGTGAACGGCTTGAATCGCTCAGGCGCGTAGTCTTCGAGCCCATACTTCGCCGCCCAGTGCTGGAGCACCCCATCGGGAATCGGCACGACGTCGCAGGTGTTGATCACGCCGCCCCCGCCGAGCACCCTGCCCTGCAGGACGCTCACCGAAAGATCGTGGGAGGCCCGCCCTCCCCGGTCCATGTAGAGCTGGTCGTACATCGGCGCATCCCGTTGGGTTCGCTCCGTTCCCACGAGGTCGCGCCCCTCTTCGAGCACGACGACCTCGTGTCCGGCCTCCGCCAGCAGTCGCGCAGCCGTTGCACCGCCGGAGCCCGAGCCAATGATGCAGATCTCCGCAATGACCCCGTCGGGCGCCGCCTCTTTGGAAAGGCCGACGATCGCGCCGGTCACTGCGTCAGGCCCTGCGCACGTTTCATCGACGGCCCGGGGTAGCCGATGTGCGGCCACACCTGCTCGTGGTCGAAGTAGACGAGATTGAAGAACTTGCGCATCGCGATGCTGACCTGGCGTCGCAGCAGATTGTCGCTGACGGCCCAGCCGTTCCAGTGCTCGGTACGCTCCGCGACGCCCAGTCGCGAGAAGGTGGTTACTTTCTTGTCGAACACCAAGGGGCCGAGCTCGATCAGCACGAGAGCTTTCTGGAGATCCTTCACGTTGTGCTCGGGCTCGTCGGCGAGGAATCCGTCGAATGCGCGGGGGAGATCCATGGGCGCAGCGTCGATTGGAATCGCGGGGGTCTTGGGGAGCATGACGGCCACCAGGCTTTGAAGTGTTCGGTATTCGTGCGCATCGAGAACCTGGAGCTTTTCGACCTTCGGTGCCCGCCCTCTCAATGCCAACAAACCAGCACCACCGACGCCCAGGATTGCACCGCCCGCCACCAGGCTTGCCTTCAAGAACCGGCGCCTCGAAAGGAAGGTGAAGAGCCCGTCGCGCTCCGGTTCCTCGTTCGTCGTCGCCATCGCGATCAACCTCTGCGTTTGCGTTTTTCTTCGTCGTCCTCGGGGACGTCTTTGTAGTCGACCCGAATTCGGCCTTCGCCGAGCGTAGCGATTGTTTCGAGCGCCTGCAGGCGCGCTTCGGTGTCTCGCTTGTACTCGCGGAGCTCGGTGAGCTCTTCCTGCATTCGTTCGGTCTCCTCTGCACGCGCGAGCCGCAGCCTGTACCAGAGCCAGAGGCCCCAGCCGATGAGACCGACGACCGCAAGAGGGATCAGCAACTCGATGACGATGGCCACCGAGATCTTGTGCCCTTCCCAGGCTCGCACCGCAAGTAAATCCAGCATCCCCATGCTATAGAAAAGGAATGAGTAGCGACCGCGACGAAATGAGGGCATTTCGCGAGTTGCAGGCTCAACTGGCCCCCCGGTGGGCATTGGCCGACGGCGACGGACCCGAGCCGAGAGACATCGTGGTCGTGCCTTCCTTGTCGTTCGATGGCATCGACAGCGTCGCGATCGACGGCGTGATTCACTACGAAGAGCGGATGCTGTTCACCCTGAACTTGCTGCGGCATCCACAGGCGCGGCTGCTTTACGTGAGCTCCGCGCCGATTCATCCGGATGCTGTCGATTACATGCTCTCTTTGATCCGCGGTATCCCAATGGAGGAACTGCGGCAACGGCTTACGGTGCTCTCCCTCTACGACAGCTCGTTCGTGCCCCTATCAAAGAAGATCCTGGAGCGACCACGGGTCATCGAGCGCATCCGAAATTGGATTCGGCCTGAATGCGGGCTCATGACCTGCTTCACGGTTTCCGAGTTAGAGCGGAGCCTGGCCGTCGCGCTCGGCGTTCCGCTATACGGCGTGGATCCGGACTTGGCGTGGCTCGGCACCAAGACCGGGTCGCGCTGGGCCTTTCGTGAAGCAGGCATCCCCTTGTTGCCAGGAGCCGAAGATCTGAAAAGCGAAGCGGATCTCGTCAAAGCAATTGACAGCCTCTGGTCCGATAATGTCGAGCTCGAGCGGGTGGTCGTGAAGCAAAACACCGGCTTCAGCGGCCAAGGCAACGCGATCCTCGACCTGGGCGCTCTCGGCGCGGTCGCCCCGGGGAGCGGGGTCAGCCGCGAGGGGCGGGAGCGGGCCTTGGCCGATGCCCTCTCGACGATGCGCTTCGTCGATCCTCTGCTGAGCTGGGAGAGCTTTCGGGAGAAACTCGAACGGGAGGGCGGGGTCGTCGAGGCCTTCGTTGAAGACAAAGCGAAGCGCGCACCGAGCTGTCAGCTCCGGATCTCGCCCGAAGGCAGTCTCGACATCCTTTCGACGCACGACCAACTCGTTGAAGGGGTCGACGGTCAGATCTATGCGGGCTGTCGGTTCCCAGCCGATGAAGCTTATCGGATGGACATCCAGCGGGATGCGCTCCGCGTGGCCGAAATCCTTCAGAAGAAGGGCGCAGTCGGTCGGCTGGCCGTCGACTTCATCTGCGTGCGACAAAACGATGGCTCCTGGAAGCACTACGCGATCGAAACCAACTTGCGATTGGGAGGGACGACCCATCCCATGATGCTTCTTCGAATGCTGACCGACGGCTCGTACGATCCGGATGCGGGCCTCTACCTCACGCCGCGCGGCGAGCCGCAATTCTACGTCGCTACCGACTCGATGCGGTCCGATAGCTACCGCGGCCTGCTCATCGAGGACTTGCTCGACATTGCGGCAGCGAACGGTTTGCACTATCAAGCCGACTCCAAATCGGGCGTGATTTTCCACTTCACAGGTACGCTCAGCGAGTTTGGGAAGCTCGGCATTACCGCGGTGGGTAAGAGCGCAGCCGAAGCGGACCATTGGTTTGAACAAACGCGGCAGGTGTTGGACCGCGAAACGAAGAGTGAGCTGTGTACGTCGAAGAGTTGAAACCAGGCGTGTTGCGAATATCGGCATCTCCCGATTGGCCGAAGCCCTACATCGGTGTGGGCGGCTCGATGCATGGCAACGAACCCTGCGGGGCAGAGGCAATTCGTCGAATCGCACGCGCCTTCGAAAACGGAGACCTCGCGCCCGCCAAAGGCACGATCTTTTTGATTCATGCAAACCCTGAAGCGACCTTGCAGGGGCGGCGTCACACCGCGGAGGGCGATGACCTCAATCGCGTCTGGGATTTCGAATTTGCCGAGACTCTTCGCGCCGAGGCATGGGGCTACGAGCACCATCGCGCGCTCGAGCTCAAAGAAGCCCTGGGAGAGCTCGACGTATTCTTGGATCTTCACTCGGCGGGGACCGCAACGCCAGCATTCGGTGTGAGCAACGGCGAGGCTCCAATAGACGAGATCGCGAAGCAGATTGGCATCGCGTACCTGGTTCAGTCCTGGTACGGCCTTGCCGACAAGGTGATCATTGGCTTCCTCAAGCTTGCAGGCATTCCCGCCTTGTCGGTCGAGTGCGGCGCACACGATGATCCAGAGATCTCGTCGATCGCGGAGCGTATCGCGATGAACTTCCTGCGAGTGACCGGCGCAATCGATGATGGCCACCCAACCAATGTCAGCGACGTCCGCACCGTGCATGTGGTCGAAACGATCACCAAGCCGAGCCAAGAGTTCCACTTCGGCGCCCGATGGACCGGGTTCCAGCGACTCGAGCCGGGCGCGCTCGTCGGCCGCGACCGCATCACCGAAATTCGCGCGAGCCGAGCCTGCTATGCCGTGTTGCCGAACCTCGACGTTGAAGTCGGAGACGACGTCATTTACTTGGCGGTTGACGCCTGAGCCAAATCGGCCGACTGAACGGACGACAGCCGCTGTATCGCTGCATCCAGCGCGCGCGATACACAAGTTTGGTCCCGAACGCGGGCGAGCAACGGCCAGGTCGCACGCTCGCCTTCCAGGATGTGCTTGAGGAGCTCTTTGTGCGAGATGTTCGACATGGCGCGGAGGAGCGCGATCGGGCGAAGACGCGGGTGGATGTCGATGTCGCCACCGTAGGGCTGACCGGCGAGGGAATGGGCGACGTCGAAGGTGCTGTAGAGCGGTGTACTCTTGGTGAAGTCGCGGGCCAGCTCGAGCTGGTGCGTGACCTGCGCGAGGACGCTCGAGACGACGACGCCTGATACGACGGGAACGATTCCGCGCTTGCCGGTGACGCGGCTCACCGGTGCGACGTGTGGGTTCACTTGGCTGACGATGAAGTGATTGACGTTGTGGAGACGACTCAGGCGGCGCATCGGGAGGTCGCCTTTGAGCGAGCCATCGATCCATCGCTCGGTCGACATGTAGGGGATGGCTTCGCCCGAGGGACCTCGCTGGTGAAGCATGGCGCCTGGAAA
This sequence comes from uncultured Polyangiaceae bacterium, assembly GCA_947258625.1. Classification (GTDB taxonomy): domain Bacteria; phylum Myxococcota_A; class Polyangia; order Polyangiales; family Houyiibacteriaceae; genus SG8-38. The sequence goes on from CAMYJN010000059.1 coordinate 6,011, forward strand.
CGCGCCAGGAATCGAGGCCGAGGCAACTGCCGCACTGTTCATCAGCACATTGGGCGTCGTGTAGTGGCAGAGCACCCTCGGCTTCTGGCGCTCGCGCGTCGGTGAAACGCTGATGCTTACGGTGCGGCCCGTGCGCGCGTGCGCTTCCTCGAAGGTGTAGTCGCCGCAGTTGTTCGCGACTACCTCTTCGAGACGCGCTGAGTCATAGACAGCGCGTTCGTTCGCAGCGCGCTTTGGCGGAAGGCGCTTGAGCGCATCGGTGCGAATGACGCGCGGGTCCGCGAAGAGCGCCTCGAGCTCCTCGTCGGTGCGAACCCCAGTGCCGCAAGCCACTAGGGCGCCCATGGAGGCGCCCGAAAGCACGTTGGGTAAGAGTCCTTGTTCGAACAGAGCCTTGACGACTCCGAGGTGAAAAAAGCCGAGCGTTGCTCCTCCCGAAAGCAGCAGCGCCGAACGCCCAAAGATGTGCGCTGCTCTTCGAAAGCCAGCAAGCGTGAACTTGGGGGAGAGCCCCGTTTGATCGGGGTCCGCCAGGTAGGCGATGCAGGCGAGCGCCTCCTCGTAGAAGGCCTCGACCAGATGCTTGGTCCCAAGCGGCGTTCGCGCGTAGAGCCGCGGGTCCGCCAGCTCGCCGAGATGCCGGTACAATGCCTCTCGGAGCAGCGGCACGAGCTCGAGCGCCTTTCCCGCCTCGCGTGTCCGCGTGAGCTCTTCGGTCTGCTCGCGCAAAAGCCGGGCGTCGTAAACCGAAGATTCGGGCTTCGCGCGCCAAACTTCCGCATCCGCCCGGTCAGCCACGGCCTCTGCCTTCCTCCGCCATTCCTGGTACCCAGCCACGCTACCCATCTCCCAGAAACTAACCCTTTGAAAAGGGGACAGTCCCTTTTTCTTATGGCTTTCTTTTTCTTACTGTTTCGAAGAAGTTTTTGCCGGGATCTGGAGCGTCGGGGTTGAGCATGCCGCAGCCGACTTGGTCCGCAGGATCCCGCGGGTCATCGGACTCTGCGGAGAGATCCGGAAGCGCCATGCCCGAGCGAAGAACTTCGATCGCACGGTGAGTGGAAAGGTAGACCCGACCTTCGGAGGCGAGCTTTTCGAGAAGCCCGGTGCGCTGGAGGACATCGCGGACCGGGCCTTTGATTCGGGTGAGAACGAGGAGGACACCTTGGGCTGCCAGCTCTTCGTCGAGCTCTGCCAAAGTTGCCGCGGCCGCCGAGTCGAGATCGTTCACACCGGCGGCCTCGAGAACGAAGTATCGGACGGGCGTCTCGGATTCACGGACCAGGGCGCGCACGGTTTCTTTGAGAAAGCTCACGTTGCCAAAATAGAACTGCGCATCGACGCGGACGAGGATGATGCCCGGAATCGTTTCGGCGTGCGGGTGGCGCGCCACGTTGAGATAGGTCTGGGATTCCGGCACTCGCCCCAGCACCGCGAAATAGGGGCGCGTCGTGCGGACCAGGAAAAGCAATACCGATGCGGCAACACCGACCAAGATGCCCCACTGTATTCCCAGAGACAGCGTCGCGAAAAACGTCAGAACGAGAAGATAGAAATCCGCGCGCTTGACTCGATAAACCTCAGCAGCGCCGCGAATGTCGATCAGGCCCGTAACCGCTGCAACGATGATCGCGCTGAGAGCCGCCTTGGGTAGGTAGAAGAACGCGCGCGTCAAAACCAACAGCGTGATGACCACCACGGCGCAGGTGATGAGGGCGGCCAGCTGTGTTCGCGCACCCGCACGCACGTTGACGGCCGTGCGAGAGAAGCCTCCTGCAATCGGGTAGCCCCCCGTCACGCCACCAGCCATGTTGGCGAAGCCGAGGGCGATGAGCTCGCGATTGGGATAGATGTCGTAGCGATGGGCTTGAGCGAACGTTCGGCCCACCGAAATCGCTTCCATGAAGGAAACGAGGGCGATCGTCGCGGCCGCCGGAATGAGCTCCGTCAGAACCGAGCGGTCGACGGAGGGCAGCCGGAATCCGGGTAAGCCGGCGGGCACCTCAGCGACGATTGAAACCCCAAGGCCGGAGAGACCCAAGGCCCAAACGATGAGGGTCGCGGCCACGACGACGAAGAGCGCTGCTGGAACACGCGGCCAACGCTTTTTGCAGAGGACGAGCGCGGCGATCGACGACACTCCGATCGCAAGTGTTGGCCAGGACCAGCTCGACGCACTTCGGACCGCTTCCCAGATGACCCGATGAACGTGATGGGTTCGTGGAAGCTCGACGCCGAGGAGGTGGCCCAGCTGGCTGGCGGCAATGATGAGCGCCGCAGCGGCGGTGAAGCCGGCAACGACGGGGCGCGAAAGGAAATTGACGAGGAAACCGGCGCGCAGAAACCCCAGCCCGGCCTGAACGACGCCCACCATCACGCCGAGGGCAGCGGCCACCAGGATGTAGTTCTCGGTGCCGACCGTAGCGATGGTTCCGACGCTCCCTGCGACGAGAATCGAGTCCATGGCGACGGGACCAACCGCGAGTTGTCGCGAGGTCCCGAGGACGGCGTAAAGCAGGAGTGGCGCGAGAGAAGCGTAGAGCCCGTGAATCGGCGGAAGACCGGCGAGGAGCGCGTAGCCCATCGCTTGAGGAACCAACATGACCGCCGTCGTCAGGCCTGCAACGAGATCAGGCCCAAAGTCCGCGCGCTGGTAGGTCTGGAGCCAACCGACGATCGGCAGAGCAGGAACCCCGGAGCCGCGTGGCGACGATGTCGCGTGACCGGGTTGGCTCATCCGTCGATCATGGCAGCGGCTTCCGGATCGACCGTGCCACCGCTGCGGTTCTGACGCATTCGCATGAAGAGCTGATACGCCCCCACGCCGATCAACATCGCCAGACCAAACGTGAACGCCTCTTCCGACCTGGCTCCGACCGAAGTGAACGCGGGACCGGGGCAGTAGCCTCCGAGACCCCAGCCGACACCGAAAATCGCGGAACCCAAAATGAGTCGCCCGTCGATGTCCTTGCGTGTCGGCAGAGAGAACGCTGGCGCCCAAATCGGCCGCTGCCAGGTTCGAATCGCCCATCGATACACCGGCGTGTACACGACGATGGCGCCCACCATCACGAAGGCCAGGCTGGGATCCCACGATCCGAAGAAGTCGAAA
>CAMYJN010000060.1 GCA_947258625.1 uncultured Polyangiaceae bacterium
TAGCAGCGTCGGATCCGGAGCTCGATGCCCTCCTCAATCAGATCCAGAATGATTTATTCGAAGTGGGTGCGGAGCTAGGCTCGACGGCCGAGCGCAAACAGAAAAGTATGATGCCTCTGATCGCTGAGGCGCAGGTGGAAGCCCTCGAGCGTGCGATCGACAAATACGAAGAGGGCCCACCTCCACTGACCTCGTTCGTTTTGCCGGGCGGAAGCGAAGCCGCGGCGAGGTTTCACGTCGCGCGCTGCGTTTGCCGCCGCGCTGAGCGCTCACTCGTTGCGCTCGGCGCACAGGAGACGCTTCGGGGCGAGCTTTTCCGCTACATCAATCGGCTGAGCGATCTCCTCTTCGTTCTGGCCCGATATGCCAACCACCGCGCGGGCGTCGAAGACATCCCCTGGAAGGGCCTGGGCGACTAAGGCATGTCCTCGGGGTCGAGGCTGAAGTCGCGCGTTCCCACCCGACCGTCGCCGAGCACGTCCCCAGGCAAGTCGAGCCCTTCGCGCATCTCTTCGATCGCCTCGTAGAGCGCCGCCCGCTCTGCCGACAGCTGTCGAATGATCGTGGACCCCCACTGGCGCTTCGCTCGTATCTTAATCGACGTCCAGGTACGCCTGACCAGCTCCAGGTAAACCAAGGCCAGTGCGCCGCCAAACGCGCCGATCAAAAAGGTCGTGATGCCGGCGCGCCAAGGCGCCCGAGGAATGCCAGCGAAGGAGTTGTGGAGCTCGAGCTGTCCGAGTCCCACTAGCAGGGCGAAGATCAACCAGGCGAGCGGGAACAAGATCAGGCCGGTGAGCAGCTTGATCGTCGCGGTGTCTTTGTACTGCCTCGATGCGATGCGAGAGAGGACGTTGATGAGGAAGTAGGGCGCAGCATTGATCAAAAGACCCAGGACCAGGACGGGAGGAAATACTAGGAACACCACGGCGGCTTGGGCAGTCAGCAGGACGGGAAGCCATTTGGATTCGATCGGGGGCGGTTTGTCGAGGTCGTCGTCCTCGAGCTTCACCTCGCGGAGCGCGGCATCATAGGCCTTGACGCGATCGAGCAAGGCTTGGACTCCGTCGGGATCGGTTCGGAGCCGCGCGTAGTACGCTTTCCAAACCCTCGCCATACCCAAGGAGCGCTCGGCCATGTCGGGAGCCTTGAGGCTTACGCCGGCTCGCTTTGCCCGCTCGGCCCGGACCAGGCTTCGGACGCGGCTCATCAGCTGGTTCAGCTCCCAGCTTTCGGTTGCGTGGGTCACCTCTTGAAGCACCGGCTCGAGAACCTGGGTCAGCTCGCTGCTTCGAGCACGCAGGGCCTCGTCGTCACCTTCCGGAATCGGTGCCGCGAGCTCGCTGGGGAGCATCAACGGCGCGTGGAAGTCGACCAGCACATCAGATCGGAACATCGTCTTGTCGTCGTAGTGAAGGCCGACCGGGATGATCACAGGGGGAACGCCGTTCTCCCCACTGAGTTGCTTGGCACGGTAGTAGAGCCGCGCCGCGCCGGTCTTGAGCTCCTGGAGAAAAGGATCGTCGTGACTGACGCCTTCGGGGAACAAGGCCGCAAAGCCGCCGTCGCAGACTGCTTGAGCCATCGCGTCGAGGCTCTTTTGGTTGGCCTCTCGTCGCGCGTCGACGTTTCCGTCTTTTGCATCGGCCGCGCGAAAGATCGGGACGGTGCCCAGCGCGCGCATCAGGCGCCCGACGATCGGCCACGAGAACAGCCCGTGCCGCGCTCCAAACACGACGCGACGCGGAAAACCGCTAAGGATGAGCGCTGGATCCACCAATCCATTCGGGTGCCAGGCGATCAGAATCCCGCCACCGGTCTTCGGGACGCGTTCGACCCCGCTCACCTCCACGCGGCGAAAGAACAGTCCTACGAGAAACCGCACCAGGCGCACCGCGTTGCTACGCTCGATCTTCACCCTTTGATTGTATCCCGACGAAAAGGCGGCTGTCCCCTTTTCCCGATACGCGCTAGACCCAGCGGGTCATGCGACGCGCGCTAGCTTGGTTTTTGTTGGTTACGTTCGCGGTGGTTGGATCAGGGTGCGACAACAAGACGAAAGATCGAATTGCGACGTCGGATCCGAAGCCGGCCCGAGCAGGCGTGGCCCCCGCGTCGCAGGGGCCTGCGAGCTATGTAGGCACTCCGAAATGCGCTTCATGTCACGAGGAGCAACACTGGGGCTGGCTCGGGTCGCATCATGATCTCGCGATGCAGAAGGCAACGCCGGAGACGGTGCTTGGCAACTTCAACGATGTGAAGGTCAAGCATTTCAAAGAGACCGCCCGCTTCGTTCGTGAAGGGGATGCGTTTTTCGTGGAAGCGGTGGGCGCAGATGGTGAACGCAGGCGTTTTCCCGTCATCTACACCTTCGGTGTCGAACCGCTGCAACAATACCTCGTAGAGATCGAGCCCGGACGTCTTCAGTCATTCTTGTTTGCCTGGGATACGCGGCCGAAAGAGCAGGGCGGCCAGCGCTGGTTTCACCTGCAACCAGACGAATACGTGGAGCCCGGCGACGCCCTACACTGGACCGCGCCCAGCTATAATTGGAACTACTCCTGCGCCGACTGTCATTCGACTGCACTCAAGAAGAACTACGATCGCGCAACCAAGCGCTATTCGACCGAGTACTTCGAGATCAACGTCGGTTGCGAGGCCTGCCACGGCGCTGGCTCGCGACATGTCGAGCTCGCTGAGGCAGCCAAAGCTGCAAAAGACGCTCTACCGGCCAATGCAGGATTCGACCGACGACTTCCTACCCCCGCCGAACGCATCTGGTTGTTTGGCGAAGGCAAATCCATCGCATCGCTGAGCAGGTCGGAACCGAGTGATGAAACCGAAACCTGCGCACCCTGCCATTCTCGACGCGCCGATCTAGGCGGCGAGAGCACTAGCTACCACGATCGCTACCGTGTTGCGGCCCTCGACGAGCTGCTTTACTTCGACGACGGTCAGATCCGAGACGAGGTCTACGTCTACGGCTCGTTCCTCCAGAGCAAAATGCACGCCGCCGGCGTCATTTGCAGCGACTGCCACGATGGCCACAGCACGAAGCTTCGCTTGGATGGCAATGCCTTGTGCAGCCGCTGCCATCAGGCCGACGTCTACGACACCGCTAAGCATCTTTTTCACGAGGCGGGGACCCCAGGCAGCCTTTGTACCGACTGCCACATGCCCGAGCGCACGTACATGGTGCACGATGACCGAGCCGATCACCGGTTCGGCATTCCGCGCCCAGCGCTTGCCGCCAAACTCGGTGCACCGGATGCCTGCACCGATTGCCATGTAGACAAAAGCGCGAATTGGGCTGAACGAGAGATCGCCAAACGCTTCGATAGCCGCGTTGAGCATCCGTTTGCCGAAGCGCTTCACGCAGCCCGCACGCAACGGCCCGAAGGCGAGCCGGGCCTCGTGGAGCTCGTAGCGGTGGGCAAAGCGCCAGCCATCGTTCGGGCAACGGCGCTCCTCGAGCTCCGCAATCTCGGATCTCCTGCGCTCCCCGCTTTGCTGATGCGCGCCAGCAGCGACGCAAGCCCGATCGTTCGACGCTCGGTCGCGGTGGCTGCACGAGACCTGCCGCCCGAACAGCGGGTCGAAGTCGTACGTCCACTGCTAAGGGACAAAGCGCGATCGGTTCGCGTCGAAGCGGTTGCTGCCGTGCTCGGGGTTCGTGCAGGTGATTGGAGCCCGACGGATCGCGCTGCACTGAAGCGCGCGACCGCGGAGTACATCGAGGCCCGTTCGTTCAACACGGACCGGGGCGAAGGCTTGATCGACATGGCACACGTTGCAATGTTGGCCGGCGACTTCAAGCACGCCGAGGAGAACCTCCGCGAGGCGCTCGACATCGACCCGACGTTTACCGCGGCTTACGTCAACCTTGCCGACCTCTATCGAACTCGAGAGCGAGACGAAGAGGCCGAGTCGACCCTTCGCGAAGGGTTGAACAGGGCGGCAGACGAAGCGGCTGTCGAGTTCGCGCTGGGCCTCACCTTGGTTCGCTTGGGACGCCACTCCGAAGCCGTCTTGCACCTTCGCCGCGCATACGAGATGCGTCCTGAAACGATCCGCTTCGGATACGTCTATGCGGTTGCCCAGTTTGACGGCGGACAGCGCGAGGCGTCCCTACGCACGCTCGAGCAAATGCAGAGACGCTACCCGGCGAATCGAGACGTCCTTCAGCTGCTCGCCGGTTACAACCAGCAGATGGGTCGAGCGAAGGCCGCGGAGCGATACGCCACGAAGCTGCAAAAGCTCAACGCCCCTTAAAGCCGGCGCTGCGGCTCGGCCCCGGCGCGCGCTCACAGGACGGCCCATGCCGTTTGCGTCTTGACGGATGCCAGCGCCGCATGAGAGACCGAAAAGCGCCAATGCCTTTCCTCGAGATCATGCATGCCTACTTTCGCGGCGAGCGCATCGAATCACTCTACTTCATCGTTCCAGTCGGGGTTGCGATGGTGGCGTTTGCGGCGCTTACGTTACGCGCCGAGCGCGGCGGCTTCGCTTGGGGCCTGGCCGTGCCTCTCATCGTGTTTGGGCTCTTCGCGATCGGCGTCGGGGCGGCGGTCGGGCTTCGCACGGCGGGGCAAGTCGCAGGCATCGAGGCTGGATTTCACGGCGACGCGGGCGCCATGCTGGCCGAAGAGCTCCCGCGCATGCAGAAGGTCAATGAGAACTGGCCCATCTACATCGGGATGTGGACGACCTTGGTTCTGGTTGGGATGGGGCTGCGTTTCGGCTTGAAGGCGGACTGGGCGCACGGCGTAGGTCCGGCGCTCATTTTAATCGGAGCGGTTGGCTTCCTCATCGACGGATTTGCCGAGCGGCGCGCCAGACCCTACACCGAAGCCCTGGAAAATCTTGCTGCGGACGAGCAAGTCGAGGTTCCAGCCGAGTGATCGAACGATGGATGTCGTCTGTTTCGAGTTGACCGAACATGGTCGCTTGAGCGAGGTCGACCCCGCTGAGGCCCAGCGGCGCTGGCGCGCCGGTGACGGAGCCTTTTGGATCCGCCTCCAAGAGTGCTCCATGGCAGAAGCTGAACTCCTTCTCGACGAAATCGGCGTGGAAGGCCTGCTCAAGACGCGAGTGCTCGGGTCGGGTCAGGGAACGAGTTTCGTGGCTTTGCGACAAAGCGTTTTTGCCGAATGGTCCGTGTTTGCTGATGAGGCATGCAGTCGACGCTCGGAGATTGCAGCGCTGTGCCTCCCTAAGCTGATCGTCACGTTGCGGTCGGAGCCGATCGAGGTGCCCGCCGAAACGCTGGAGTCGCTGGATCTTTCAGACCTCGGGCCCGCTTCAATATCAACGGTCCTATGCTCGATGCTCTTGTGGCACGGGGAGAGGACTACACGTGCGGCGCGCGCGGCTGGTTCGATTGAGGGGGTCACGGACGGCGGTACGAGTGGGTTTCGATCGAGGCTTCGTTCGCGCTAAGCTGCACGCATGACTCGTCTGGTAATCGTCTCGTCGCTGCTCCTTTTCGTATTCGCGTGTAAGGCTCGAGAACCGCCCGCCGAGCCGCAGGAGCCTTTGAAAGTCGTCGAAGAACCGCCCCCAGACACCGCCGAGGCTGCCGTGCAACCGAAGGACACCGAGACCGAGCTGGTTGCCGAACAGCCCGTCGCTGCCGAACCCGCCAAAGCGGTTGACCCAGATCCCGTGCAACCGGCGCGCGACCTCGCGGCCGAATTGGGCGCCGCGATCGGAAGCCCCGCGGACTGCCTCCGTGACTATCGACCGGCCAGCGCGACCACCATTCGCGTCAGCGTCCGCGCCGTCGTGCGCCCAACCGGAATGGTCATCGAGCCGAGCGCGAGCGGCGGAGGGCTATCGGCGAACGACCTTCGATGCGTCGAGCAGCGAGCCGGCGACGTGACCCTGTCGCCCCTGAGCGGGGCAGCGTCGGAACGTGTCACTGCCGTTGTCAACATCGACTACCAGCCTCCTCGGGTCGAGGAGTACGACGTCGGTGTTCCGACGCCAAAGCTCGAGAACGTCGTTCAACCCCTTCCAAAGAAGAAGCCAATCCCTCCGAGTGGGATACCGATCGAAGGTCCAGCGCCAGACCGCATCGAGGGGCCGAGCGGAGTCCCGATCGAGGGGCCGAGCGGGGTCCCGATCGAGGGGCCCAAACCAAAGCCGATCGAAGGTTACTAGTTTGACGGCAGTTCGAGGTGTTCGCGAGACGGACGCGCTTCAACCCACATCGGTCAACTGCACCGGATTCGGCTCCACCCGCCAGATGTCCCGGCAGTAATCGAGGATCGTGCGATCCGAGGAGAATGGCCCCATTCGTGCCGTATTGAGGATCGACATCTTCGTCCAGTGGGCCCGGTCCGCCCAGGCTTGGCTGACTTCCGTCTGGCAGTCGATGTAGGACTGGAAGTCGGCCATGACGAAGTAGTCGTCGTGATGGACCAGGCTGTTGATCAAGGGCTGAAACAGCGCCCGATCTCCTCGAGAGAAATGGCCCGAAGCGATTAGATCGAGCGCGCCTTTGAGTGACGCGTTCCGCTCGTAGTACTCAGAGGGTCGGTAGCCCGTCTGTTGCAACCCATGAACTTCATCTGTCGTGAGCCCGAAAAGAAAGAAGTTCTCGGCGCCGACGGCATCTCGGATCTCGACGTTCGCGCCATCGAGGGTGCCGATGGTCAGGGCGCCGTTCATCGAGAACTTCATGTTGCCGGTCCCCGAAGCTTCTTTACCGGCGGTCGATATCTGCTCGGACAGGTCAGCGCAGGGGTAAACGAGCTGGGCCGTCTTCACGTTGTAGTTCGGGATGAAGATGACCTTCAGCTTGTCGCGAGTATCCGGGTCGGAGTTCACGACCTCTCCCACCGAATTGATGAGCTTGATGATGAGCTTGGCCATTGTGTAGCCGGGTGCCGCCTTGCCGCCGAAGATGAACGTTCGTGATGCCGTCGCGAAGCCCGGGTTCTCCTTGAGCATTCGGTACAAGTGCACGATATGGAGCACGGCCAACTGCTGACGCTTGTACTCGTGGATGCGCTTGACTTGGACGTCGAACATCGAGTCGAGATCCGCCTCGACCTTCATGAGCCGGTGCGCCTGCTCAGCGGCCGCCCGCTTTCGTGCAGTCTTGACGGCCCGCCATTGCGCCTGAAACTCGGGGTCATCGGAAAGCCCCTCGAGCCGGCGCAGCTGGGTCAAATCGGTGATCCACGCTTCGCCGATGCGGTCGGTGATCAGCTCCGCGAGCTCCGGGTTGGCGAGCGCCACAAAGCGCCGCGGGGTGACGCCGTTGGTCTTATTGTTGAACTTGCCGGGGTAGAACTCGTGGAAGTCCTGCATCACACGGGTCTTGAGCAAGTCGGTGTGCAGGGCGGAGACGCCATTGACCGAGAAGCTGCCCACCGTCGCGAGATTGGCCATGCGCACGGAGCCGCCGCCGTGGTCATCGATGAGGGACATGCGCTGTTGTCTCTCGCCGTCGCCTGGGAAGCGTTCGCGAACTTCAATCATGAAGCGCGCATTGATCTCGTAGATGATCTCCAAGTGACGAGGCAGCAATCGCCCAAACATCGATAACGGCCACGTTTCGAGGGCCTCTGGAAGCAGGGTGTGATTCGTGTACGCGAACGTCTCCGAGCTGATCCGCCAGGCGTCCTCCCAGGTCATCCCTTCCTCATCGAGAAGCAGTCGCATCAGCTCGGGTATCGCGAGGGCAGGATGGGTGTCGTTCAGCTGAATCGCGAATCCTTCACTCAAAGTGTCGGGCCCACCGCCGCGAAGCTGGTGCAGACGCAACAAGTCCTGAAGTGAGCAGGACACCAGAAAGTACTGCTGCCGCAGTCTGAGCTCTTTGCCCTGCGCAGGCTCGTCATTGGGATAGAGCACTTTGGTCAGTGTCTCCGAAGCGACCTTGCGTTCGACAGCGCCGTAGTAGTCGCCCACATTGAAGCTTCCAAAGTCGAACGTCTCGGCGGCCTCCGCGGCCCAGAGGCGCAACATGTTCATGTTGTTCACCTTGTAGCCCGGAATCGGAGTGGCGTAGGCAACCCCCTTGACCACGGTGTCTGGACGCCAGCGGGCTCGGTAACGACCATCCTCATCGGTATAGGATTCGGTATGACCGCCGAAGCCCACCGGATAGCTGTACTCCGGCCGAACGACTTCCCACGGGTTGCCCTGACGCAGCCACTTGTCGGTGTGCTCGACCTGCCAACCGTCGTGGATCTGCTGCTGGAAGATGCCGAACTCGTATCGTAAGCCGTAGCCCACTGCGGGGATCTGCAAGGTGGAAAGCGAGTCCATGAAGCATGCAGCCAGACGGCCCAGTCCGCCATTGCCGAGGCCCGGCTCGCGTTCTGCGTCGATGAGCTCGTCGAGGTTTTGCCCGAGCGATGCAACGGCCTCTGCAACTTGGCTCCGAATGCCGAGGTTCAAGAGTGCGTTGCCCAGCGAAGGCCCCAGCAGATATTCAGCCGACAGATAACAGACCACGCGGGTCGGATGAGCCAACAGCGACCTCGCGGTGCTCAACCAACGCTGCATGAGCCGGTCTCGCACGGTGTAGGCAACTGCCAGGTAGTAATCTGACCGGGTTGCCAGCGCGGGGACATTGCCACAGCGATAAAAAAGGTTTTCCTGAATCGCCTGACGCAGCGTGTCGACGCCGACTCCGGTCCGGTCGTCTCCGACGGTCGCTGCTTCGTGCGGTTGCGAGCCCTTCGCGTTCATTTCCGTATCCTCCAGGAATCAGCTCATCAAGTTGAGGGCCTCAGAGTGTCGGCTCTCGCCCAAAAGATGGCAAGGGGGTCCTCGCAGCGCGACTTCACTTGGCTAAAGCCGGCCGGTTGCCTCCGCTAGCGCTCGGAGTCTGGTGGCGAGCGCGTGACTGAGCTGACCTTGCTCGAGCCTCCACGTCCAGTTGCCGCTCGTGGTTCCAGGACGATTCATTCGGTGCCGTTCGTCGAGCTGAAGCAGGTCTTGTAGCGGGACGATCACGGTGTCAGCAGGAGAGGCAAGTAGTGCCCGAATCGCCGCGTCGAGGACGTCGACGTCGCGGCTCGTGCCGAAGTAGCTCTGGACGCGCTGAAGGTCCACCTCGGCGTTCGC
>CAMYJN010000061.1 GCA_947258625.1 uncultured Polyangiaceae bacterium
CCGATGTATCCCCGGAGCGCTTCTCCAAGCGCGGCGTACTCCGCGGCGATGTCCTCGGCGCTCGGAAGGGTGCCGCCAAGGTCTTCTGCGACGGGGCGCCAGCATTCGAGGTTCGCATCGAGCTTTCGCCGCAGCATTTCGCTCTCGAGCAGATCTCCCATACGGACGCCGCGTCGCGCGACCTTGTCCTCATAGCAAGGGCCGATGCCGCGCTTGGTCGTTCCGATCGCCTCGTTCGACTTCTTTTCTCGAAGCCCGTCGATCAGCTTGTGATGCGGCAAGACGACGTGCGCACGCTGACTGACAAGGAGGCGGCCGTCAGTTCCCACCCCGCGCTCTGACAAGGCTTCGACCTCTTTCAGGAACACCGCTGGGTCAATCACCGTACCCTGGCCGACGACGCACTGGGTTTGCTCATGAAGAATGCCAGATGGGATCAGGTGCAGAATCAGCTTTTCGCCGTTGACCACGAGGGTATGCCCCGCGTTTGCCCCGCCCGCGTATCGAACCACCAGCTCGGCGTATGGCGCGTAGAGGTCGACGACCTTGCCCTTGCCTTCGTCGCCCCACTGGGCCCCTACCACCACCACTGCGCTCATGTTTCGTTCCCAACTCGTGCCCAAGAGATCAGTTTCCCAAACAGCTCGTCGCCGGGCTCACCTTCGAGCGCCCGCGTGCGACCGTCCCTCAATCGTGTGAGACGTGCGCCGCTCCCTTGATGCCAGATCAACAGGTCGTAGTCCCACGCCTTACCGTACCGCTTCGCTTCATCGACGCTTTTCGATGGGATTACTGCCACTCTCGCGCTGCGGCTGCGCCACAGCTCCGCCGTGCGGCGACGGCGAGCGTCGCTGCCGCCGGCCACCACGGCGCGCAGAGGCAACTTGCCTTCGAGGGACACGCCTGCCTCCGAGAGAGCCCAAAGGACGTTGTCGACTTCGAAAGCGAATCCGGTTGCAGGTGCGGGCGCATCGTAGCGACGGAGGAGGTCGTCATAGCGCCCACCCATTCCAAGCGGCTCACCTGGCCCCGCAGCGAGAAGCGTCATGCTGACCCCGGTGTAGTAGCTGTGTCGGCGCAGGTCGCTCAGGTCGATCGCCACACGGTCCCCGAGTCCCGCCGACTCCAGACGCTCCACGACCCGCTCGAGCTCGTCGAGCGCGCGACGCGCTGCGCTGTTTCTGAGGCCCCGCCGCGCGTTCGAGAGCACGGAACGGTCTCCGTAGAGATCGCAGAGCATGATCAGGCGTCTTCGCTCGTTGGCGATGACCCCGGCTTCCTTGAGCAGCTTCTCGAGATTGGTCGCGTCCTTGGCGGCGAGCGTTTCGACTACTGCGAGGCGCGCGTTGGCGGGGACGTGTTCGAGGACCTCCGCGCCGATCTTCACCTGCGCGAGCTCCACCAGGAAATCCCTAAGGCCGACTTGTTCGCAGGCGCGAACCGCAACCTCGATCACTTCGGCATCGGCTTCGGGACCCTTCAGCCCGACGCACTCGATGCCGCACTGCAGAACTTGATGCTGCTTGCGCGCGCGGCCCCGTCGGCGTCGTACGATCGTGCCTTCGTAGCAGAGGCGCCAGGGCGCAGGCCGATCTTGAAGCCTCGTTGCAACGATTCGCGCGATCTGCGGCGTCATGTCCGGACGCAGCAGCGCGACCTCGCCGGAATCGGGTTCGATGAATCGCACCAGGTCACGGCGGTCGACCGTGCCGAGCCCGCGTTCGATCACTTCCGCGTACTCGACCGGTGGGGTTGTGATCCGCTGGTAGCCGTGGAGGTCGAAGGTCTCCATCAACCGCTGCCAAAGAAGGGTCCGCGTCATGGACGCCGGGGGCAGAAGGTCGCGCATGCCACCGGGAGGCGTCATCGGCAGGCCGGGACTCGAGGTCCCGGGCCGCGCATCGCTCCCGGCCCGTCGCTTTCGCGGCGAAGGGGGCATCTCAGAGCCTCAGGGTATGCACACTGCTCACGTACTCGATGCCGCGGAGCTCGTCGAGGGCGTCGCTCTTTACGATCGAATCGACGTTCCAGATGGCCAATGCCTGGCCACCCTCCTCGTCGAGCCCGACCTGCATCCGGGAGACGTTGATCCCGCGGTTGCCCAGCAGCGTGCCGACCGATCCAATGACGCCGGGTCGGTCCTCGTTGCGCATGATGACGATGGGGCCTTCCATCACCGCGTCGATCTCGTAGCCCTCCATGCCGACGAGACGCGGCTCGCCCTTGCGGCCCGGTGTGCCGGTTGCCGTGTGGATGCCCTTTTCGCCGGTGACGGTCACGCGCACCGTCGTCGCGTACCGGTCGCTTGGTTCTTTGACCTCGGCGAGCCGAATGCCGCGCTCTTGGGCCTCGTAGGGTGCGCTGATCGGATTGACCGGCTCTTCGAGGTGATGCTCGAGGAACCCTGCAAGAGCTGCGCGCGCAATGGGAGTCACGCCGAGCTCGCCCGCTTCGCCCGTGCAGGTCACCCGCAGCTCGCGCACGTCGACGGGATCGAGCTGCCCGACCAAGCTGCCGAGCAACCTGGCGACGTCCAGGTACGGCTTGAGCCGCTCAGCGATTTCCTGTGGGAGCGCCGGCACGTTGACGGCGTTCTTGACGATACCGAGCTGAAGGTAGCCGATCGCTTGCTCCGCGATTTCGACGGCCACGCGCTCCTGGGCCTCCGAGGTCGAAGCCCCAAGGTGCGGCGTGCACAAGACGTTGTCCAGGCCGAGCAGGGGGTGATCGGGATCGATCGGCTCTTTGGTAAACACGTCGAGAGCGGCGCCGGCGATCTCGCCCGCGGTGATCGCGCGGGCGAGGGCCTCTTCGTCCACGATGCCACCGCGTGCAGCGTTCACGACCAGGGCACTGCTCTTCATCTTCTTGAAGGCCCCGTCGTCGATCATGTTCTTGGTCTCGGGCGTGAGCGGCGCGTGAATCGTCAAAAAGTCGGCCCGCTTGAAGAGTTCTTCGAGCTCGACCAGCTCGATGCCGAGCTCGGCGGCGCGATCGCTACTCATCACCGGGTCCACGCCAATGACCTTCATCTTTAGGCCCTGAGCACGGTCGGCGACGATGCGTCCGATGTTGCCGAGGCCGACGATGCCGAGCGTCTTGAATGCGATTTCGCGTCCCTGGAACTTGCTCTTCTCCCACTTGCCGCCACGCATCGACGTGACCGCCTGTGGAATCTTTCTCGCGAGCGAGGCGAGCAGTGCCAAGGCGTGTTCGGCAGTCGTTACCGAGTTCCCCGTCGGCGTGTTCATCACCACGATGCCTCGCCGACTCGCGGCAGGGATGTCCACGTTGTCGACACCGATCCCGGCGCGGCCGACGACCCTCAAGCGGTGCGCTTTTTCGATGACGCGCGGGGTGACCTGGGTGGCTGAGCGGATGATGAGGCCGTCGTAGTCTCCGATGATCTCACAGAGCTCATCTTCACTCATGCCGGGTCGAAACTCGAGGTCTACGCCAGGCGCATCACGCAAGACCTGGAGCCCCGCCTCGGCGAGCTTGTCGGACACGAGGACACGTACGTTGGACATCGCTACTCCTATGAATTCGGCTAGAAAAGCCGGGCGCAGAGCTAGCAGCCGCCCATCGGGGGGTCAAGGAGGGACGGCGACCGGGCTCAGACCCACTGGACGGCGCCGAGGCTCAGAAGAATCGCCGCGACCCGGTACCCGCGCTGTGGGTCGCGGTTGCCCGGCTGCTCAGTGACAAATTGCGCCAACTGCTCAATGCTCTGCGGCGTCTCACAGAGCCTGAGCGCAGCGCGAAGGTCATCCGGAAGGGCCGCAACGGCTAGTCCTGTGTCGATTCGTCCGGGCTGGGCGACCCGGTCCTGTCCGCGTTCCAAGATAAGCTTGGTCTCCAGGCCGGCGGCGATGCGGCGCTGAAGACCCCGATCGAGGATCTCCCAGGCGTCGAGTCGCAGCGGAAAGCCGCTGCTGGGCGGGTCGACTCCATCGTAGAAAGTCGCGGTGCCCGACTCCCAGCTGAACAGGTCTAGAAGCTTCTCCCGTACCTGCTCGGCGATGTGCTGAAAGAGCTCCAAGGGCTCGACCAACGCCAGCGCGACCAGTGTGTCGCCCAGCTTGCCTTCGAAACGCGGCATCACGGCAAGCGCCATGTCGAGCTCCGTGCGTGTGATGACGCGCTCCTTGACGAGGTACTCGCCGAGAAGCTCCCCGGCGAGATTGCTCGTCACGAATGCTGGGACGCCCTCCTTCGTGTAGACCTCCTTGCGGACGCCTCCTTGCTCGCAGAGCCAGAGACCGGTGCGTCGCGCGATCAGCGTGCGGGCCAGCGCCCTTACGAAGCCGCCGTCCTCGAAGTTGATGCTTAGGTCTGCCGCCGCCGAGGCTTGAACGCGCGTCGTGGTTGGCGTCATCCGGGAGACCGGAACGTGACGGTAGAGGTCGGTGATCGAAGAGAGCGGTTGGAAGTCACCGCTCGCGATGCTGATGTCGTCGCCCCCGTCGATCTGTCCGGTGGCCACGGCCTCGACCACTTTCGCGTAGGCCAGCGGGCCGACGGTCGCCCCGTTTGGCTTTCGAATCGTATACTCGAGTGGGGTGACGTTCGTCGTGCTGGGGTGCTCGTCGGATAGCAGCAGCGGCGTCGGCGGCATCGTTGGCCTGGGTATCGTGTCGGCCCGCGTCTTGCGCAATCGCGATTCCGCAGCGATGGAACCGACGAGGGCGGCGAGCTCCGCGCGCAACACTTCTTCGGGCCGACTCTGCCACGGATCGAGCGCTGCCCAGAAGGCGCGCGCCGTGGGTGGCCGTTCCTCCGGACTCGCCGCAAGTGCCTTGAGAATCACGGAGCCGAGCCCTTCGGGCAGCTGTGGTAGGAACTCGACGAACGGATGAACTTCGGCGTCGCGAATTGCGAGCAGCACCGCGAGCTCGCTGCCGCCGGCAAACAGGGGCCGTCGCATGAAAAGCTCCGCGGCAATGACGCCGGTCGAGAAGAGATCGGCGCGCTGGTCGACCTCACCACCGGACACCTGCTCCGGTGCAAGGTAGCCAAGCTTGCCGTTGGCGCGCACAGCGGTGTTCGCCTCAAAGGCGTTGACGTCGGAGCGCGCGATGCCGAAGTCAGCGATCTTCACATCGCCGTGAATCGAAATCAGTACGTTCGACGGGCTGATGTCGCGATGGACGATGCCGAGTGTGCCCCCTGCGGCATCGGTTGCGCCGTGTACGGCGTCGAGGCCGTTCAAGATCTGGCGGACCAAGTAGACGACGAGATCGTGCTCGAGCTTTCTGCTGTCGCGCGTGAGGCGGCGGTTCAGCCGCCAGAGGTCGCAGCCTGGAACGTACTCGAGCGTGAGGTAGGGTTGCCCCTCGATCTCGCCGTGGCCAAGGACGTGGACCACGTTCGGATGCGTGATGTGACTGGCGAGCCTGGCCTCTTCGGCAAACATCTGCTGCGCGTCGGTCTCGTCGGCGATGTGCGGAAGCATGCGTTTCAAGACCACGACGCGCGGCTCGCCGGCCGCCCGTGGCTCGAGGGCACGAAAGACTTCCGCCATCCCCCCAACTGCAATACGGTCGACCAATGTGTAGTCGCCCAACGGGGTATTCGGCGGAGGCGCCGGTGGCGGTGACGATGGTCGTGGCACATTTGGATTGTAACGGTGCCAACGGAAAATATCGATATTAGGAAAACAAAGTTCAGCAGAATTTGGAGAATTCCATGGCGGATCAAAGTTCCAGGGCGGGAGAACGGTATGCCAGTGCACAAATCCTCGACTACGCCGCGCGCACGCACCATCCCGAAGACAGGGCGCTCGGCCGTGCGTTCGACGCTCCCGCGCGCCACGGGATGCCGGAAATTCAGCTTGGTCAGGCGGAGGGCAGGCTATTGGAGCTGCTCTTGCGGCTGACGCAGGCCCGCAAAGTCGTCGAGGTTGGCACCTTGGCCGGCTATTCCGCGCTTTGGATCGCGCGCGCGCTCCCTTCGGACGGCCACCTCTGGACGATCGAAGCGAATCCGAAGCATGCCGGGGTCGCCGCCGAAGTGATCGGAGAGGCTGGATTGGGCGACCGTGTGACCATCCTTCGAGCCGATGCCGCTGAGATCCTTCCAACGCTTCGGGATTCTGGACCATTTTGCGCGGTCTTCCTGGACGCGGACAAAGGCCGCTACGACGTGTATGGCCGCTGGGCCACCGAGAATCTGCGCAGCGGGGGTCTGTTGATCGGGGACAATGCCTATCTGTTCGGTCGGCTCCTCGAGGACAGCGATGAGGCGAGGGCGATGCGCCGTTTTCACGAGGAGATGGCGATCAACTTCGATTCCGTGTGCGTGCCGACGCCGGATGGCTTGGCGGTGGGGCTCAAGGTGGCGCCGGTCGCTTGACCATTCTCCAATCGACAGCGATATAGGCTCCCGCGCGTCCGATCGCGCCGGGCTTGACACCGTTTTGGAGCGGCCCTAGCGGGCCCCGAGGGAGAGGCAAAGTCGAGCGTGGCTTGGCTGCGCAACCACCGCCTGGATCTTGTTCGTGGAAAAGTGACGAACCGACTTGTCCGAACCTCGAGCTTCGCCTACATGGCGGCCGGTCGTTTAGAGGACTGAAGAGAAAACGCAGCATGCAGATTTTCCCCCGCGAGTTGAACTACTTGCCTATCGCCTTGGCCCTCGTGGCCGGCGGTCTCGGAGCAGGCGTGTTCATATTGTTCTGGGTCTACTTCACCCCACCCAACCTGCAGGTCGGCTATACGCCAAAGCAGCCCGTCGACTACAGCCACCGCTTACATGCGGGGGAGCTCGGAATGGACTGTCGCTACTGCCACTCCCAGGTCGAGCGCTCCCACGAAGCGATGGTGCCGCCGACACAGACCTGCATGGGCTGCCACGCCCTCGTGCATACCGAGTCGGTGAAGCTCGCACCCGTCCGGGAGAGTTGGGAGACCGATGACGCGATCGCCTGGGTTCGCGTCCACCAGATTCCCGATCACGCGTTCTTCAACCACAGCGCTCACCTCAGAGCCGGTGTCGGCTGCGCATCGTGTCATGGCCGGATCGACCAGATGGAGGTCGTCGGAGTCGTCGAGCCGATCGCGATGCAGTGGTGCTTGGAATGCCACCGCAATCCCGAGGAACACATTCGACCCAAGAGCGAGATTACAAACATGAAGTGGGAAGCCGACGAGGCTTGGCTTGCCCAGCGCGCCGCGGTCGCGAGCGTTCTCAATCCACCTTTGCACTGTTCGGGGTGCCACCGATGACCCGTCGAAAGTCCTATGAGCTGAGCCCAGGGAAGGGTCCGTCGATGTGGCGGAGCCTCGAGGACAAGGCCCTCGGTGCCGAGGAGCTGACGAAGCTTGCCCAAGAAGAGCAGCCTGGCGGTTTCATCACCGATCTGTTGAGCCCCAAAGCGCTCGTCTCACGTCGGTCCTTCGTCCAAGGCTCCTCGATCGCGGCCTTGGCTGCAGGGCTTCAGGGCTGCGTCCGTCGACCTAAGAACGAGATCCTCCCCTACAGCAAGGCGCCGGAGTACTTGGTGCCAGGCGTCCCTTCCCACTTCGCCACGGTGACGTCGCGTGGACGTGATGCACTCGGAGTCGTGGTCACCAATCACGACGGCCGCCCGACCAAGGTCGAGGGGAACGAGCAGCACACGAGGAGCCTTGGCGGCACCGATGTCCGCGCTCAGGCCTATGTGTGGGACCTCTACGATCCGGACCGATCACAGTCGCCCGCGCAGCGTCGAGGCAACGCGCTGGTCGACGCGACCGAAGCCGACTTCGACAAGGCCTTGCAGGACTTGGCGCAAAAGCACGAGAAGGACCAAGGAGCCGGCCTTCGTATCCTCGCGCCGATTTCGAACAGCCCGTCGTTTCGCCGCATGCGCGATAAGGTCATCGAGAAGTTTCCGAAGGCACGCTTTCACACCTACAGCGCGATCAACGACGACAACGCACGCGAAGGCGCGCGCATGGCGTTTCAGGGCTCGCCGAACATTCCGGTGTACGACTACTCGAAGTCGGCGGTCACGCTGTCGCTTGGTTCGGACTTCCTCGGCTCCGAGCCAGGGTCCGTCGCGGCGGGTCGGCGTTTTTCCCACACGCGCATGCTCGGTTCGCCGGCCGGGGCGATGAGCCGACTCTACGTCCTCGAATCGAACTTCACGGTGACGGGCAGCATGGCCGACCACCGTCTACGAATTCCACAGGCGGACATCGAGTGGTTTGCGCGCGCTCTGATGATCACCCTCGCGGGTCGTGGGGCGAACGACCTGAAGCCCATCGCCGATCTGGTGCGACGCGCCAAGGGCGCGGTGGAGTCCGAGGGGATCGACCTCAAGTGGATCGACGCGGTTGCGGACGAACTGATCGCGAACCGGGGCCGATCACTAGTGATCCCAGGCTCAGGGCAGCCCGCGCGCGTGCATGCGCTCGCGGCCGCTATCAATGGGGCGCTTGGCAACTTTGGCAGAACCACGTTCTTTGGTCCGGTCAACGATCCGGACGACGCGGCAAGCCGCACGAGCATCGCGGACCTCGCAAAGAGCGCCGACGGGATCTCGTCGCTGATCATCCTCGGTGGCAATCCCGTCTACGACGCGCCGGCGGACGTGAAGTTCGGGGACCTGCTCGATCGAAAGGGACTCACGTCGTTCCATGTCGCGACTCATCGGAACGAGACTTCCGAGCGATGCAGCTGGCACGCACCGCTTGCGCACGAGCTCGAGGCTTGGGGCGATCAGCAGTCGCTCGATGGCTCGGTCACCGTCCAGCAGCCACTGATCGCACCGCTGTACGGCGGACGCAGCGAAATCGAGCTGCTTGCCTCCATGGCGGGCGAGAAAACCGACTCGGGCCACGACATCGTTCGAGAGACCCAAACCGGGCAGCTCGACAAGGACACCAAAGCCCTCCTCGATTATGGCGTTCCGGCGACTGATTTGAGCAGCGACGTCATTTGGCGACGTGCGCTTCACAGCGGGGTTCTACTGAGTCCCAGACAGTCCAAACCGCCGGTGAACGCAGCTGCGGTCGCCGACGCACTGATCA
>CAMYJN010000062.1 GCA_947258625.1 uncultured Polyangiaceae bacterium
TCTGGGGAGGTGGAATGGTCGAGTACCACGGCGAGCACTACGATTTCGGAAAGATTCAGATGAGCCCGGTGCCAAGCCAACCGATCCCGATCTACATCGGCGGCCACTCCAAGCCCGGGCTTCGGCGCGCCGCGAAGTACGGCGACGGCTGGTCCTCCGCGATGCTGAAGTCGAAGGAGCTACTCGATCTGGTTGGCCAGATCGAAGCGTTTCGAAAGGAGTACGGACGCAGTCATCTGCCGATGGAGTACCAGGCCGTCGTTACTGACGTCTGGGATGCTGACGGTTTCAAGCGTCTCGAAGACGCGGGCGTGACGGATATCATTACCGTTCCATGGCTCATGTACGGGACTCCAATGGTCGGCGGCGACCTGCAGGGGCGAATCGACGGTTTGAACCGATTCGCGGACACCGTCATTGCCAAGATGTAGTGACCTCGATGTCGACTCTTCTACAGCGCGCATGTCTGGGGCCGGTCACCGATCAGAATGCCTACCAACTGAGCGAGCTCGACACCGCTCGACTCTGTGAGGCGGCGCGCGCACGGCGCGATCACGGGTGGGGCAAGACGCTCACGTACTCTCCCAAGGTGTTTTTGCCCGTCACCAATCTTTGCCGCAACCAATGCGAGTACTGTTCGTTTCGCCGGTCGCCAGGGGATCCCGGTGAGTGGACGATGAGCCCAGCCGAAGTTCGCGAGTGGCTTCATCGCGCGCGCAGCCAGGGCTGCATCGAGGCCCTGTTCTGCCTGGGCGATACGCCTGAAACGGGCTTTCGCGAATATCGTGCTCTGCTGCGTTCCTGGGGTTACGAACGAACGGTCGACTACCTTCTCTGGGCAGCGGAAGAAGCGCTGGCCGCCGGATTGCTGCCCCACACCAACGCCGGCATTCTTTCACGCGAGGACATGATCGCACTCAAGCCTGTGAACGTCAGCCTCGGCTTGATGCTCGAAAACGTGAGCCAGCGTTTGTGCGAAAAGGGCATGCCGCATCATCGGGCGCCTGACAAACGACCGGCCAAGCGCCTTCAAATGACGCGGGAGGCTGGCGAGCTCCAGATACCGTTCACCTCGGGCCTGCTGATTGGAATCGGAGAGACCGTCGAAGAGCGGGTAGACACGATTTTGGCGATTCGGCGTCTGCATCGTGCGCACGGACACATCGGTGAAGTCATCGTCCAGAATTTCCGTTCGCATCCCAATACGCCCATGGAATTGGCATGCGAACCCAGCGCCGACGAGCTCGCTGCTACCGTCGCCTTGGCCCGACTCATCCTCGACGACGAGATCAGCGTCCAAGCGCCACCGAATCTCAACCCCGCATCGACCGCGACTTTGATTCACGCTGGGATCAACGACTTTGGCGGCATTTCGCCGGTGAGCCCGGACTATATCAACCCCCAGCATCCCTGGCCGTACCTCGACCGCCTCCGCAACGCTTGCGCGGCCGAGGGGTTTCGACTGGAACCGCGATTGCCGGTATACCCTGGTCACCTCGAAGCCCAGGGCTTCGTCGACGCGTCTCTGCGTCCCCAAATCGATCGGCTTCAGATGGAGCTTGCCACGCCATGACGACCGCTCTCGAAACCTGTCTCCGAGGCGTCACGTCCGGTGTTCGGACGATCTTGGAGCGATGCCTCGGTGGCCACGAGCTCAGCGTCGACGATGGCGCCGCCCTGAGCGGGGCGCGAGGCCGGGACCTTCAAGCTCTGTGTATGGTTGCCGACGAGCTTCGCCGTCAGCAAGTGGGCGATCGGGTCACCTATGTGGTCAACCGGAACATCAACTTCACGAATGTCTGCATCAAGAACTGCAAGTTCTGCGCGTTCGCGCGCAGCGTACGCTCGGAGCAAGGTTACTTCCTGCCGCAGGAAGAGGTCGCACGGCGAGTGCGTCAAGCCTGGGAGATGGGCGCTACTGAGGTTTGCTTGCAGGCCGGGCTCTCCCCCAATCTCACAGGGGACAGCTACATCGAGCTTTGCCGAGTCGTGAAGGAAGCCGCACCTGCGATTCACATCCACGCCTTCTCCCCGGAAGAGGTGAAATTCGGCGCGTCGCTCAAGCGCGTTTCGTACGCGGAGTATTTGGCCGAGCTGGTGGAGGCCGGCCTGGGCACGCTCCCGGGCACCTCGGCCGAAATCCTGGACGATCGACTTCGCAAGAGGATTTCACCGACGCGAATCACGACCCGCGAATGGCTCGACGTGGTTACGGCCGCCCATCGGCTTGGTATTCGAACGACCTCGACCATGATGTTTGGCCACGTCGAGTCGGTCGAAAACCGGATGCGGCACATGGACCTTCTGCGGAGAGTCCAGCGAGAGACAGGCGGGTTCACTGAATTCGTTCCGCTCTCCTTCGTCCACGAGGAAGCGCCGCTCTTTGCCGCACGCGACGTGCCGGGGGTTCGTCCAGGGCCCACGGGTGACGAGCTGCTGAACCTTTATGCAACGGCCCGCCTCATGCTGGGCCGCGACATCCCCAACCTTCAGGCGTCCTGGGTCAAGGAGGGCCTTCGGACCTCGCAGCTGCTGCTCAGTTGTGGGGTCAACGACCTTGGCGGGACCTTGATGAACGAAAGCATCTCGACGGCGGCCGGTGCACGACATGGACAGCTTATGACGCCAGCGACCTTGCGACGGGTCATTCGAGACTCGGGGCGAGTGCCGGTGCAGCGTGACACCGGCTACGGCACGATTCGCGAGTTCGGGGATACATCCGATCAGGACCCGAGTGAGCCGCTCGATGCGGTTGAGGATCCGGATGCCGCGTTCGGCTCTTACGAGGCGCTGAGCAGAGACTCGCGCTTTCACTACGAGCCGCGCGGCCTGCGCGTCGTGAGCTAGCGGCTGTCCGGGCCGGAGCCGCGTGGTACGCTGCGCGACGATGAGCCAGCTTGCCGAGCGGTACGGACCTTGGGCCGTCATCACTGGAGCCTCCGCGGGTATTGGTGCTGAGTTTGCGCGTCGCGTTGCGGAGCGGGGAATCAACGTGGTCTTGGTGGCGCGGCGTCGCAACCGTCTCGAGGCGCTGGCGTCGACGATCGAAGACATGTACCGAGTCGACGTACGCGTGGCGCCGGCGGATCTCTCCGCACGTAACATCGTCGAGATCTTGCGGCCAGCACTCGCCGAGATCGAAATTGGCCTCTTGATCAACTGCGCGGGTTTTGGCTCGAGCGGTCCCTTTCTCGACATGGACCCGAGCGTTCAGGAGTCGATGCTCAATCTGAATTGTCGGGCTCCAATGCTCTTGACGCATGAGATCGTTCAGGGCATGCGCGAACGAGGCAGAGGTGGCGTGATTGTCGTGTCCTCGGTCAATGCATTCTCCTCCGCACGCGGCATGACGAACTACAACGCAACCAAGTCGTACGACCTGCTCTTTGCCGAAGGTCTCGCCGAGGAGCTGCGCCCCTACGGGGTCGACGTGCAGGCGCTTTGTCCGGGAGGCACGACGACCGAGTTCCAGCAGGTTGCAGGCCTCGACCCTGGGAAGTTCGGGCCGCTTCGGCGATGGGTCTTTTCGAGCCCCGCTTTGGTCGTCGCGACGAGCTTGCGCGCGCTGGGCGGTCGAGTGACGGTGGTCCCGGGCTTCCTCAACAAGCTCATGGTCTTCACGATGAGGCTACTCCCGCGTCGAATCGCGACACGCTTCCTCGGCCTTCTCGTGGACCGCCTGTCCGCCGGTTACTAGCGCCGGCGCAACCGATCGAGGTCGGACGGGCGGTCGACGTCGAATCCGATCCCGTTGCTGAGCTGGACGCTGACGGTGAGTCCGAGACGGCGAGCGCCGGCATGGTGACGCCGAAGGCTATCATCGTGCCCGAGGCAGCTCGGCAGGACGGTTGCCGGTTTCACGGCGATGACATTCGTGCCTTGTTGCGCGAGATCGGGCACTAGTACGACATCGCTCTCCTCGAGCTGTCGCACCACGCTGGCGATATCTTCCGCAGTGAGGTCGGGTAGGTCGCTCATGCAGATCAATACGCTAGTCGCGCCGCGTTGTTCCAGGTCTTGGAGCGCGCCGTCGACCACTTCGGCCAAGCCGCGGCTCTCGTCCGCATCCGAGAGCGCAAGCACCCCCAAGTGTTCGGCGAGCTCACGAGCGTGGGCCGAGTCGCTCACGGCTGCGATGGCGTCGATGTCCGGTGACGTCCGGAACACCTCGACCACGTGCTCAAACAATGAGCGCGCCAAGTCGGCGCGCTCAGAGGGAGCCAGCACTTCGGAGAGCCTCGACTTGCCTCGGTCGAATCCCTTGATTGGAACTAGTGCCCAGCGACTCATGTCAGATTCCGCGCAAATTCGATCAGCTCACGGGCGAAGCGTATCCGATCTTCTCTGGTTTGAATGAGGATATTGGTTTCGAGGGTCGGATAGAGAGCCCCGAAGGAGTCTCCGTGCTGAACGGCAAATCCATCCAGCAGACCTTCATAGTGGATCGCGACGGCCTCGGCCGACGGCGGGCGGCCGCCAATCTCCGAAATCATGGTGGCGAGCGGACCCTTGACCGCTTTACCGTTAAGAATCGGGCTCACGGCGACCGTCGGTGTGCGCCGAACCGCTTCGGACACGCCAGCCAATCTCAGGATCGGGTCGATTGAAACGTAAGGGTTGGAAGGGCAAATCAAGAGGAGATCGGCGGCTTTCAGTGCATCGAGAACCGATGGCGTCGTTTCGCCATTCCCTCCGTGCTGAGCTCGGCTCACCGGAGGTGCCGCGCGCTCCTTGACCAGCCACTCCTGGAAGGCGAGCTCTTCGCCGCTCTTGGTGAGGATGCTCGTGGGACATGGCGCATCGCTCATCGGCAGGATGGGCCGCTCGACGCCAAGTGCATTGCATAGATTTGCAGTCGTCCGCGTGAGCGATTCCCCTAGGCCCAGTGCGCGCGTTCGAACGAGGTGGGTGAGCAGGTCACGGTCGCCGAGTTGGAACCAGTCGTCGACGCCGCGGCGCCTGGCTTCCCTCAGAACCTCGAAAGTGTCGCCGTCGATTCCCCAGCCGCGGTCCTCTGGAGAAAGACCCGCGAGTGTGTACATCACCGTGTCGAGGTCAGGGCTGATGTGAAGCCCCCAATGCTCGAAGTCATCGCCTGTATTCACGATGGCGGTGAGCGACCCCGCTGGGAGCACGCGATCGAGTCCGTCGACGAGCCGTGCCCCGCCCACGCCTCCAGCCAGCACGACCACGGACAGGCTGTTCTCAGATGCAGCGCTCATGCGTACAAGTCGTCTTCGGGATCTCGAAGCAAGACAGCTGCGGAATCGTGCGACGCTTTGAAATGAAGCCCGCGAACCAAGGTCAACGGACGCCCTTCATTGGCTTGTCCGGCGACGAGATCTGCTGCCGCCGCAACGGAGTCGGCGACTGCCGACTCGGTAGCCTGCAGGACGCGGCCATGGCGATCGATCGCACCACGGCGATCCCAGACCGCCGGCAGCCCCGCAACGCCGAGCGCAAAGCCTACCGTGCCACGTCGAAACGGACGCCCCCAGGAGTCGGTGACGAGAACCGCAACCTCGGAGGAGTAGCGCTCGCAGAGCTTGCTCCGAAGCAACGCTGCGCTCGCGTCCGGATCCCGAGGCAAGGTCAGCACCCAGGGGCCGCTTCCTTTTGGGGCGTTCGAGGGCGCCGCATTGCTCGAGTCGATGCCGGCATTGGCCGAAATGAAACCCAGACGGTGCCGGACGATCAATGCGCCGCTCGTCTTTCGCGAGATGCCAACGCTCTCCCGCAATATCAGCTCGACGAGGCGCGGGTCCTTCAGGAGCTCGCCGCCAAGCTCATGGGCTGCGTCGCTCGGAACGATGCTTCCCAAATCGACGAAGCAGCCTTCCGCGCGGGAGACGATCTTGCTGGCGACGACGATCACGTCTCCGTCGGCAAGCGCGATCTCGGCGCGCTCGAGGCTCGATGCGATCACCTCGAAGAGGTCATCGCCGACCTCGATCGTTGGCACGCCGGCGACCGTGCGAACCAAGAGCTCCGGCCCGACGCGAAGGTCGACCGAACTCGGCTCGTCGCGGCTCACTCCGTCTCCGGAATGCCCGTAATGCGAATACCTGAGCCAACGCTCTTGTAACGGCGATTGATGTGCAAGAGAACCGGCGTGATCGACTCGAGAGCGATGGCATTTTTCAAGACACCGGCGTCGATGCCACGGAGGCCCAGGTCCGCGACCAACGAAATGACGGCCGCCCGTGCTTCCTTGTCGTCACCACAAACCAGCACATCGCAATCGAACGTGTGGGCCGGGTTGCTGAGGTGCTCCGAGCTGATGTGGTGCAGCGCCGCGACGAGCCGCGCTCCTTCGTTGAGCAGGGTACGGGCCTCCAGGGCGGCCGCTTGCCCTTCCGGCAAGTTCACGGAGCGGACCTTCGGCGGTTGCAGAGGCACCGTGATGTCGACGATGACTTTGTCGCCGACCACATCCTTGATCGAGTCGAACGTGGGGCGATGCGCGCCGTAGGGAACCGTGACGACGATCAGCTCGGCGTGCTCGCACGCCGCGACGTTATCGGCGCCCTGGACGCTGACTCCAAACTCTTTCGAAAACTCGGCAGCCTTTGCCGCACCTTTTTCGGCCTGGCGAGAGCCGATGAAAACATCGTGCCCCGCCTTCGCCCAACGAACGGCCAAGCCACGACCCTCGCGCCCGGTGCCACCTACGATTCCGATCTTCATTGCTGCCTCACGAGTTGAGCTCGGCCATGAAGCGGAGCGTGTCCATATCCTGTGAACCGACCATCAGAGTCCCGACCGGCGAATCTTGCCAGCGCTGAAACCGATCGCGTATGCGATCTTTGGAGCCGACGAGATAGAGTGCATCGACCAACTCGTCGGGCACCGCGGCAATCGCTTCATTGCGCTTGCCGTCTAGGAACAGCGTTTGGACTTTCTCGCAGGCTTCTTCGAAACCGACGAGGCTGAGGTAGTCCTTGTAGAAGTTCTTCGTCTTCGAACCCATGCCCCCGATGTACAGCGCGAGTTGCATCTTGCAAGGCGTCATCGCGTGCGGCGGGTCGCCGATGATGACCACCACCGTAGGGGCGACGTCGAAGCTGTCCAGGCCCTTGCCGTTCCCGGCCTTTGCAAAGCCTTCGTCGAAGTTCTTCATCAGAACTTCGGGACGCTCCGGGTGCATACAGGTGAGCAAGCAGCCGTCCGCGATTTCCGCGGACATCGCTTGGGACTTTGGAGCCATCGAGCCGGTGAAGACCGGGATATCCGCCCGTGCGCGAATCATGCTTCGGAGCGGTTTGCCCTGGCCTGAAGAGCCCGGGCCGCGATACGGAATTTGGTAGCGGACGCCGTCGAACTCGAGCGGCGCTTCGCGCGCGAAAATCTTCTTCACGATGGTGACGTACTCGCGAAGCCAGGTGAGCGATTTGTTGAAGGGTACGCCGTGCCAGCCTTCGACGACCTGCGGACCCGAAGTCCCGAGCCCCATGATGAAGCGCCCGTTCGACAGCGTGTCCATGGTCATGGCGGTCATCGCCGCGTTCGCAGGCGAGCGGCCCGGGAGCTGCATGATGGCCGTGCCCAACTTGATCCTCGAAGTCTGCGACCCGACCCAGGCAAGTGGGGTGACCGCGTCGTTGCCCCACGATTCTGCCGTCCAGATTGAGTCGTACCCAAGCCGTTCGACCTCAGAGATCTTCTCGATGTCGACGAGACCCTGCACGGTCGTGTTCAACTGCGGGCCTGCGTATCCAAGGGTTAGGCCGAGCTTCATTTGCAACTCCCAACAAAAGGGGCCTGTGCCCTTTTTCGAATCGCGGGGACCCTATCAGGAAGAAGAGGGCGTTTCAATTTGAAGCGGGCACTGCCGCAGGTCAGCCTGCGCGGATGCGCGTGCTGGTCACTGGAGCCTTCGGGCGGCTCGGTCTGAAGGGCATCGAGCGTCTCTTGGAAGAGGGGCATTCCGTGATCGCCTTCGATGTTCCGAACCGGCGAAACCGAAAGGTTGCGCGGGGGTTCGAGGACCGGGTGCGAATCGTGTGGGGCGACATTCGGTTTGCGGCTGACGTTGCCGCTGCAGTCGCGGATTGCGATGCGATCATTCACAATGCCGGGGTTCTGGCACCGGCCTCCGAGCTTCATCCCGACCTCGCCTACGCGGTCAACGTGGGTGGGACCAAGAACATGCTCGACGCGATGAGGCGCATGAAAGCGCCGCCGATCATCGTTTTCGCATCGTCATTGTCCGTATGCGGCCCGCGCGTGCCGGGCGGCCCGCCACTCACTGGAGACTTCCCGGCCGTCGTAACCGACAACTACACGTCGAACAAAGCCGAGTGCGAACAACTTCTTCGCGAGTCGGGCCTTCCGCACGTGATTTTCCGAATTGGAGTATCGGTAGGCGTCAGAGCAGCCGCCGGGGATCTCTCGCCGGACGTTTTTCGTGTGCTCTTCAGCATCGACCCGGACACGCGCCTCGAATGGGTTCATCCCGAGGACGTCGCTCTTGCGCAGGTTCGTGCGATCGAATGTCGAAGGGCGCTGGGGAAGACCTTGATGATCGGTGGTGGCGAAAGCTGCCGGCTGACGTTCGGCGAATTCTATGGCGCGATGTTCGACGCGACCGGAGTCGGTCGTTTCCCGCTCGAAGCGTACGGGAGCGGTGAGTACTATTGCGATTGGCTGGACACGGACGAGAGCCAGTCGCTCCTGGACTACCAGCGCATCAGCTTCGATGAATTCATCGAACGATTGCGGAAAGAGTCACGGTTCACCCGGCCGCTGGCTCAGATTTTTGCACCGCTCATTCGCTGGTACATGCTGCGCTTTTCTGATGCTTGGCAAAGCAGGAACGGCCCGGCGTAGGTTCAAGCGCGCTGGCTCGATACCGAGAGCACCTCGCCGGTCATGTACGAGCTGTAGTCGCTGGCCAAGAAGACCATGACGTTTGAAATCTCCCATGGCTCGGCGCCGCGG
>CAMYJN010000063.1 GCA_947258625.1 uncultured Polyangiaceae bacterium
AACGAAGCTCGAGCGAGTGCGGTCCGTCGGGCACTTCGATCGAATGGACGCCATCACCGAGCGTGTCTGCTCTCGTGGACACGATGTCACGGTCTTCTTTGTCGATTCGAACCGAGAACTTTCCGCCGCGCGGTTGTTCCTCGTAGTAGATCTCGAATCGGGATGCCTGCTTGCCGACATCGCCCCGTTTGGCAGTGCCGATTCGCGCCCACGAGCCTCGCATGGCTCTCGACTGGACGCCGCCGTAGCCGTAGCGGCCGTTGCGATCCTGTCGGCGCACGACTTCACGAAGCTCCCAGGCTTCGGGGTTGGACGATTGCCGCACGCCGCGGTGCTTGTAGGGGATGTACCCCTTGGCCGCGAGCACGAAGCCATGTCCTGCATCCCCAAAACGCGCCTGTAGGTTCTGACGAACGGTCGAAGTGATTAGGTCGGTGGCGATACTCGAGTCGCCGTAATGTCCGACCCGTGTAATGGCGCCTTTCTCCGCGCGCGCCGTTTTTTCGAGGGACTCGTAGAACGCCCGCATACCCCGCCCGCTTTGGTCTTCGATCCGGACCGATATCCCCGCGTACTCCGAAGGGTCGATCGTCACACCGTCCTCCGACCCGGTCGGCGGCGCCACGATTGGTTTGGTGCCCAGGTTCGCGGCTACGGTTTCGCCCACCGCTTCGGCGAGACGCTCGGTGCCGGCGCCTTCGCCAGCCGTCGAACGGTAGGAGCCTCCGTGACCGGCGAAGGCAGGGATCTCACCCCAGCGCTTGAAGAGACGCAAGATGGGAACGTCCTCCTCACCCGGAATCCAAGGCCGAAGGGCTTGGATTGGAGGGACCAGGTACGTCAACATGCAAGCCCCCAACATGAAAACGACCACCGTGACCAGGTGCTGTAGGGGCGTGAGACGTTCGTGAATTGGCTTCAGCATTAGAATTGAAAATAAATGTATGGAACGACTTCGCTCGTCGCGACGACGCTCAGAACAAAGCCAATGGCGGCGAGAGCGATGCCCTGGGCAGGCGCGGGCATGGACTTGAAGCGGAGCTCGATCGATTCGAACCAGCCCTTCGGCGTATAGTGGGCCGCGAAGGTCAGGACCAGCATCGCCCAGACGCCAAGCGAAATCTGGGCGACCGAAAATGTGCCCGAACCGAGCCGAGCGGTCACGTCCGCGGCGTTCTGAAGGCTCGTCGCTCGAAAGAGGATGCGCGAGAAGACGACGAACTGGAGAGCCCAGAACACTTTGAAGGCGTGGAGTCGCCAACTGTCAATCGTGTCGCGACTGCGGCCGGACTGCCTGTAGAAGAAGCGGTGAATCACCATCGCCATCGATTGCAGAATCGCGTAGAAAACGAAGGTCCAAGAGGCGCCGTGCCAGATGCCAATCAGAAACATGGTCAGCCAGAGGTTCCAATACGCGCGGATCGGGCCGCCACGGGAGCCGCCGAGCGGGAAATAGAGGTAGTCGCGGAGCCAGGTCGAAAGCGTCATGTGCCAGCGGCGCCAAAATTCCGCAGGGCTTGCGGATTGATACGGCCGGTCGAAGTTTCTTGGAAGCTCGAGGCCCATGAGCTTCGCTGACCCTCGCGCGACGTCGGTGTAGCCCGAGAAGTCGCAGTAGATTTGCATCGTGAAGCCGTAGAGCGCGATCACGACCTCGGCTCCACTGTACAACTCCGGCTGATCGAAGACCCGGTCAACCAGATTCACCGAAAGGTAGTCGGCGATGGCCACCTTTTTGATCATGCCGGTTGCGACGAGGAAGAGGCCCTGGGTGACCTGTTCGTCGCGAAGCGTAATCTTGCGTTGAAGTTGCGGCAGCAGCTGCGAGGCACGGACAATGGGGCCGGCGACCAGCTGCGGAAAGTACGTCACGAAGAAGGCGAACTGGAAGAAATTGCGGGTCGGTTCGAGCTTGCGCCGGTAGATGTCGATCGTGTAGCTGAGCGTTTGGAACGTGTAGAAGGAGATGCCCACGGGCAACAGCACGTCTAGGAACGGAGGGTTTGGGATCTCGATGCCGAAAAAGAGAGCCAGCACGTCCGCGGTCGCTTGCGAGGCGAAGTTGAAATACTTGAACAGCCCGAGGAGCCCGAGGTTCGAAACCAGGCTGACGATGAGCCAGCGCTTTCGGGTCGTTTGGTTCTCGGTCGCGTGGATGCGAAGACCGACGACGTAGTCGATGACCGTCGACCCGAGGATCAGGACGATATAGGCCGGGTGCCATGCCATGTAGAACAGGCAGGACGCCACGAAGATGAAGATGATACGCAGCTGCGCATGGCGAGCCAGGAGCCAGAACCCGGCGACCGCAACGCCCAAGAATAGAATGTAATCGAGGCTATTGAAGAGCACTGGTCCCCTTACCCAGCGTGAGTGCGCCCGGTTCTAGCCGCAGGCAGCCCTGCACGCTAGCTGCTTGACGGAGGCCTTGCTTCGACCAAGCATCTGCGGCCGGAGGTCGGGATGAAGATTGCTGGTTCGGTAGCCTTGGTGACGGGTGGAGCTTCTGGCTTGGGCGAGGCGACGGTGCGCAAGCTGGTGAGCGACGGGGCGCGCGCGGTCATCGTCGACCTCAATGCGGATCGCGGAAAGAAGCTAGCCGCCGAGCTCGGTGACGCGGCGACTTATGCGCATGCCGACGTCAGCAATGCTGACGAAGTACAGGCGGCAGTCGAGCAGGCGACGTCGATGGGAACCCTCCGCGCCGCGATCAGCTGCGCGGGGATCGGATTCGGCATGCGAACGATTGGCAAGGACGGCACGCCGCACGACCTCGGCGTCTTTCAGAAAGTCATTTCGGTCAATCTCGTGGGCACCTTCAACGTTCTCCGTCTTACCGCCTCGGCCATGGCCAAAAACGAGCCCGAAGACGGCGAGCGAGGTGTCGTCATAAACACTGCATCGGTGGCGGCCTTCGACGGCCAGATCGGGCAAGTGGCGTACTCGGCCTCGAAGGGTGGCATCGTGGGCCTGACCCTGCCGGCCGCACGCGACCTCTCCAAAGCGCAGATTCGCGTCGTGACGATCGCGCCAGGCACCTTCGACACGCCGTTGCTGGCGACGCTTCCCGACGACATGCGCGCGGCTCTTGCTGCGACGATCCCACACCCGAGTCGGCTCGGCCGTCCGGCAGAGTTCGGCGCGCTTGCCTGCCACATCGTCGAGAACAGCTACCTCAACGGCGAGGTCATCCGCCTCGACGGTTCCATTCGCATGGCGCCACGCTAGCTTGCCGCTGCACGCGACAGTTCTAGAGTCGGGCCGTGGGTGATGCGGCGCAGCCAGAGGTGCACGTCCTCGGCGTGCCTCCTGTGCGAAGGCGGAGAATCCTCGGGCTCGCGCTTCCGATCATAGGCGGAATGCTGTCGCAAAATGTGTTGAACCTCGTCGACACGGCGATGGTCGGCACGCTCGGCGACGCCGCTCTTGCCGGCGTTGGTCTCGGCGGCTTTGCGAATTTTCTCTTCTCCGCATTCATTTTGGGCCTGTCCGCCGGGGTCCAGGCGATGGCCGCGCGTCGCGTTGGCGAAGGGCGCCTCAGCGAAACGGCGATCCCGCTCAACGGGGGCTTGCTGCTCGCGCTGATCATCGCGGTCCCCTGGTCGGCGACCCTGATCACGCTCGCGCCGGAGTACTTCCCCGTGCTCACCAGCGACATGGCGGTCGTCGAGCAAGGCGTCCCCTACCTGCGGGCCCGGCTCTTCGCGATGTTTGCGATGGGGATGAACTTCGCGTTCCGCGGCTATTGGAACGCAGTGGACAAGTCGATTCTCTACATGCGCACGCTCATCACGATGCACGTGGTCAACATCTTCCTCAACTGGGTGCTGATCTTCGGAAACCTCGGCGCGCCCGAGCTGGGCGCGATGGGTGCCGGCGTTGCTTCGGCCATCGCGACCGTGTTTGGCACCGCCTCGTACTTCGTGCTCGGTCGCAGCTATGCACGTGACGCCGGGTTCCTTCACGGGCTACCCGACCGCGCTACGATGACGACCATCATTCGACTGGCAGCCCCAGCCGGCCTGCAGCAGTTTTTCTTTGCCGCGGGCATGACGGTCTTCCTCATGCTCGTCGCCCGCATTGGGACGCCGGAGCTCGCGGCGACCAAGGTCATCATCGACCTCATCCTCGTCGGCATCTTGCCTGGCATCGGCTTCGGGCTGGCGGCCGCGTCGCTCGCGGGGCAGGCGCTTGGGCGTGGTGCGCCAGACGATGCCAAACAGTGGGGATGGGACGTCACCAAGATGGCGATCTTGGTCGTCGGGGCACTCAGCATTCCAGCGGTGCTGGTGCCGGAATGGATCCTGAGCGGCTTCATCCACGAGCCCACGACCCTCGCACTTGCCAAAAACCCGCTTCGGCTCGTGGCCGCGTTTCTCTTCCTCGATGCCGTCGGGATGGTTCTGATGAACGCCCTGATGGGAGCCGGCGACGTCAAGCGTGTGATGTTCATCGCCACCGGCTTTCAGTGGCTCATCTTCTTGCCTCTCGTCTACCTCTTCGGTCCGGTGATGGGACTCGGGCTCGTCGTCGTATTTGCGGTGCAGGTGGTGTACCGCGGGCTCCAGTCGCTCACGTTCGCCTTGATGTGGAAGCGTGGGCGTTGGCAGTCGATCGCGCTTCACTAACGTTCGAGCTGACCCGCCGCAGTGACGGCCTGCTGGACGGCCTCCAGCAGCGGGTCGCTCGTCATTCGACGGGCTCACCGGTCGTGCGGTCGAGTGTCATCCAATGCGTTCCGGCGATCTGCACTTTAATGCCGTCTTCGGTGACTGTGACGGCCGGTTTGCTGGTGACGCTCCCCAGCTCGGCCCTCCAGAGCTCTTTGCCCGAGCCGACGTCTTTGGCAATCACGACGCCTGGGTCGCCCGCCTGCGCTTCGTAGAGAACGCCCTCGCTCAAGACCGAAGCGCTTTCGCCGTCTTGGTGGGCACGGGTGTTGTTCTCCAGACGGGTGGCGCCGAACCAAGCGATGAGGCCCGCCGCCAGAACCAGCGCCAACAAGACCCCAACGACGCGCTTCCCAGACTTGCCCTCTTCAGCCACGGCTGGTTCTTAGCATGCTCGTCGCGAGTGCCTAGCGGCGCCACATCTCCCAAATCGGCACGAGGCTCATCACCAGGTAGCTGACGAGAAGAAGCAAACCGGATAGGGCGTAGGCTGCCACCGCGCCGGCGTAGCCATGCGCGACGAGCCAGGGCGCCGCGATGTGGAGCACCGTTCCAAACGAACCGATAGCGACCCATGCGACCTTCGACTGCTTCCGGGCCCGAGAGAGCATGTACATGTGGCTCAGGATCAACAGGTACACCGGCATCGAGAACAGATGGAAGTGCGTGATCTCCAGAAGCTTTCGGCGGGGCATCGGCTCGAACGCCGCCAGGCTCTCGCCGTCGGGGGGAAGCACCAGCGCGGGGCCTCCGCCGACCTCAGGCTCATCCACGGGCGGTGCTTCGCCTCCGTAGTACCCATCGGCGCCACTCAGATCGAGCCCGACCATGTCGTGCGTCAACAAAATTGTCAGCGCCAAGCCGACGAGGGTGAACACCAGGAACACCGTGTACACGGCGCGTGCGCCGAGGGGTAGGGCGCGAAGCCTGCCGGAAGGTCGGGTGAAGTCCTGCATGGTTCGAGCTACGACGACGTGAGCACCGCGTCATGCAGCAGCAAGGTCGCACGCTTCACGGCTTTGGCCATCGCGTGTGCGGAAAGCGTTGCACCTGAGATCACGTCGATGTCGTGCCCGGGTCGAAAGCCGCTCGCCGCTTCCTTTCCTACGAACTGCTTGCGGAACCGCTTGGACCGAATCCCTTCGCCGTAGGGCTCGCGGTACGCAACCACCTCGACCCGCGTCACTCGGCCCTCTCCATCGAAGAACGTCGCGAAGTCGATGTACTCATGCTGACCGATCTCACGATCGAAGAGCGCGTATCCGTCGACATGGTCGCCCGAGTGCGCGACGTAGAAGATGTACTCTCCCTTTTCGAGCTTCTGCCCGAGTCGCTTCCCGAGCAGCTCGCGATCTTTGTCGGAAAGCTGAACACGCTGGAAGTCGACTAGGTCGGACTGGCGGAACTGCTCGGCGAGAAGACCACGGACGCTGTAATAGACCTGTGCATCGCCGCTCGCGGCCAGGAGGGAGCCCGCGAGTGCGAGGACCAGCATGCAGGCGACCCTATTGAAAACGCTTTTCATCTTCGTTTTCAACGATAGGGGCTGCTCAGTTTCCCTGCAAGTCGAAATTCACCGCAAATTTTGCGGGTTTGGGTCCCGTCACTGCCCTATTCCGACCCGCGTGGCCTCGCCTCCCTCGAATTCGGCCCGATCCGGGTTCCGTCTCGTTCCCATGGTCACCGACTTGGCGGTTCGCCGCCCGCTCGACAAGATGCGCCGTATCTCGAGATGCGCGATCGCCAAAATAACACAGAGCCAAAGCCGAGCCCGAAGGATCGCAACCGCGTTCGACTCGCCCTCGTATTGGTCGCGATCGGCGTGGGTGTCTGGCTGTATACGGGCAGCACCCACGCTGCAACCGATCCAGCAAAGATGCGCGCATGGCTGCAGCATGCCGGTGCCTGGGGCGGGGTGCTGTTCATTTCGGCCTACTGTGTGCTCCAGCCTTTGGGCGTGCGGAGTCTGTTCTTTCTCCTGACGGCGCCATTGGTTTGGGAACCCGCGACAGCCTTTGCGCTGAGCTGGGCTGGCACGGTGGCGGCGTCGGTCGCTGCGTTTGCGTTCGCGCGCTTCGTCGCCCGCGGATGGGTTCAGCGGCGCTTACCGCCCGGCATCCGTCGGTTCGACGAGCGATTGGCCTCACGCGGACTGCGCACGGTGCTCCTTCTCCGCCTTTTTTTCTACACCGCCCCCACGCTTCAATTCGCCCTCGGCGTGTCGCGCGTGGGGCTTGGCCCCTTCTTGGCGGGTACGATGCTTGGGGTCGTCCCCTTCACCGTGTTGATGACTCTGCTCGGCGCTCAAATCAATGTCTGGCTCGCAGCGCATCCAATTTCGACCTGGCCCTGGGATCGATTCGGCCCTCTCATTGCAGTGATCCTGGTCGCTATCCTGACGGCCGCCCTCCTCTTCATTCGAAAATGGCAAAGCAAGTTATCGTTCGAAAACACCCCATGAATCTGCACCTGGATCAAGAGTCATGAACGTATCATTCCCATCCGTTTTGCTTCGATCGATTGGCTGGCTTTTCGGGCTCGGGATCGGCGCCACCTCGGGCGAAGGGGCTTATGGATCGAAGTAGACTGGTCTCGAGGCGCCAATGCTATATGCGCATCGGCTTGCTGATATGCAGCCTGGTGCTGGCATCGGGCTGCACCGGCGTTCTTCAGAACCTCGGGGCGCGATGGGTCACCGGCAAGATCGCCGCCGTCTTCGATCTCGATGACGTGCAGCGAACTGCCACTCGTGCGGCAGTCGACCGCGCGATCGCCAGCGCCCCCGAAGTCTTGGGACCACGGCTCGACCTCTTGGTCGCAACGGTCGATCGCGCACTCGCCAAGGGGATGACCGAGAAGAAGATGCTCGTCATCGAACGGCAGGTCGACATCCTCATGGATAAGGCGGTCTCTTGGATACTGGACGAGGCCGCGCCCATCTTGGCGACCCTGCGCGATGAGCAGATCGATCACGCCGAGCGCGAGCTCGACGAACGGCTCGAAGAAACGCGCGACGAGCTCAATGCGCCCGAGGACGAGCGGCTTCAAAGCCGGCAGGAGAAGTTCGTCGAGGCGATTGAAAAATGGTCTGGGCGCTTGAGCGATTCGCAAGAGAGTGAGATCCGCTCGTTCGTCGCATCCATGCCCGATGAGGCGGCCGACAGACTTCGAGCGGACGAGGAGCGCCTCGTCGAGATTGCCAAACGGATGCGCGAACACCCCGATGCGCCGGCGATTCGAGACCTCTTGTGGACTGCTTGGACACAACGCGAAGACTGGGGCCCCGGCACCCGCTCCGCCGAAGAGCGCCGAGCCGACGGCCGCAAGACGCTCCTCTTCGTATTCGACTTGCTCGATGCGAAGCAGCGGGACCACATGAGCGAGCGCCTGCATGAAATGCACGACATGGTAAGGCGTTTGCTGGGCACGGAAGGAGCATAGCGATGGCGGAACGTTCGTCAGGTCCGGTTCCCAGTGTCTACACGCTGACCGAGCTCTTCGCGGACCTGGGGTCCGTACTCACGCGCGCGCCCGCACTTTGGACGATTTGGATTGGGGGTCGCCTGCCTCGGGCTTTGCGTGAACAGGTCATCGTTGCCGTCGCCAAGGTCAACGCATGCAGGATGTGCGAGCACGCCCACAGTCGAATGGCACTCGAGGCCGGGGTGTCCGATGCGGAAATCGCGGCCCTCGAAGACATGGACCCGAGCGCCTTCGATCGACGAATTTGGTTGGCGATCACGCATGCCCGTGAGCGAACCAAAGCGAATTTCGCCCCCGTCGCCGAAGACGCATCTCAAGAAGCTCTGAACGAAGCACTGAGCGCTCAAACGCGCAGCGACGTCGAAAACGTGGCCCGCGTGATGACGGTGGCCAATCGCATCGCAAATACCCTCAACGCTCTTCCCGATCGCTGGCGTGGCAACCCGGTGCCCGAAAGTCGTCTTTTCGACGAGCTAGTCATCAACTTCCTGTTTTTGCCAGGCGCCTGGCTGGGCACGCTCGTGGCTGCCACCCGCCAGCGGAAGTCGCCGTTCGCGGTTTGGCGACAGGCTCGGGGTCGCTAGACTCTTGCCTGGAACGATGGACACTCCCGGGCAAGCTCCGCAAGCGGCGTACGGCAAGCAATTGCGACTTGCGACGTACGCGTCCGTGCTTACCGCTGTCGTCTTGATCGCGGTCAAGCTGCTCGCCTGGCTCTGGACGGGGTCGGTCAGCATGCTCGCATCTCTCGTCGACTCCCTGATGGACAGCATTGCGTCGGC
>CAMYJN010000064.1 GCA_947258625.1 uncultured Polyangiaceae bacterium
GTTTTCAGCCCCATACCGGAGCAATGCAAGCTGTCGTCGTCGATTCAAACGCGCCGGGGCGTCTCGCCCTCGGCGAAGTCGAGCCACCCTCACCCGATCGCAACGAGGCGATCGTCCGCGTACGGTCGTTCTCCCTCAATCGTGGCGAGGTTGGGTTCGCGCAAGCCAAGCCCGCCGGCGCCCGAATCGGGTGGGACGTCGCCGGGGTGGTCGAGCAACCTGCTCGGGACGGCAGCGGTCCGAGCGCAGCCAGCCGCGTCGTCGGCTTCCTTCCGGCGGCGAATGGATGGGCGGAGGCCGTCGCGGTGCCGACCGGCTACCTTGCGGCGATTCCCGATGAGGTGAGCGATCGCGACGCTGCAGCGCTTCCGGTTGCGGGGTTGACCGCGCTCTATGGGATCGAGCGGGCCAATCGTTTGCTCGGTGCGCGCGTCTTAGTCACCGGTGCGAGCGGCGGCGTAGGTCTCTTCGCCTGTCAGCTGGCAAAGCTGATGGGCGCGCACGTGGTGGCGCAAGTTCGAAACGACGCGTCGCAAGATGCTCTAGCGCGCCTCGGCGCCGAGGTCGTCATCGACGCCACGGGCGAAGAGCTCCGCAAGCATGGACCGTATCGTCTGATCTTCGACGGCATCGGGGGCTCGATCTTCTTGAAAGGCGCTTTCGAGGGAAGGCCGTGCTCGATGTGGTGTGAGCGAGATCCGGACGCTGGGTCACCATCTCACTGACCTGCCTCGGCAGGGAAGCCATGTAGCGAGGAGGCTACCGACCCACCAATCGTGTAGGGAATTTCCAGGTTCTCGAAGACCCGTGCGATTCGATCGGCGACCGAGAGCGACTCGCGTGGGCGTTCGATTCCATGGAGGGCTTCGCAGTACGCTGCTCTCTGCTTGCAACACGCTCCGCGCAACTTTTCGGGACCCGAAACCGATAACAGGGTAGCGGAAAGGAACTTTCGATATGGATGACAAACGCCGCGAAACGTGCGGCTGGCGCTCGAGTGGCACACCGTGTGCCGAAAGCGTCATTCGGTGGCGCTATCAGGCGGCTGCTGACTGCGCTCTGCCGCGAAACGATTGAGAAAAGCTTGTGTGGGAGCCTCTTGCTGCGGATTAAAAGTCCGCTGCTCTACCAACTGAGCTAACAGCCCAAGTGCCGATAATCCTTTTGGTTTTCATCAGCCCCCTGCGGCTTGGTACACCTTGCGGTGTGCCAATAGCTTGGAATCCGTTGTCCGGTACCTCCGGTGCGTCGTTAATCTAAGGTTGAATGTAGCGATTGATCGTGTGTTTGTCGGCGCGGTCCGCCACATACGATAACTCGCTGAGATGTCCACTCTTGGCAGGCCCGGCCGTCGCTACGAGCATGCGGAAAGGCTCCAAAATCTAGGGGTTTGAGCGTGTCGGCTTTGGGGCCAACGAGGGGCGTCGTGGGTACGGGACGGAGGTGGTCTCGAGAGCCCAGCCGCCCCCAACCGTTTCGCCCGCCAATTCGTGGGCGGCAAGAACAGCGTACACGTGGTCCGACGCGCCGAATGGGCAAGCCCTGCGGAGCCGTCCCGACAATCTCTCGCGCTCGGATTCACCGGGCGCCATGGCGCGCTGAGGCGTTGGGCTTCGCGACGCGCTGGCGATTTAACACGAGGGTCAAGGCGGCGACTTTCGAAACCTCGGAGCGGACACGATCCTTGGGAGAAACCGGACATTATGGCTTGGGGCTTACATCCGATTTGGGCAGAACCAATCGTTATGTCGACTTGCTCGCGGTGCAGACAGGGCCGTTGAATCGGGTATGCTCCCAGGCAAGCTCTCGAGGACGCAGTGAAGGGCGAGACCTACAATCAAAAGCTCGGCGGGGAAGATCGCATCGAGACTCGCAAGCGGGGAGTCTGGCTGCTCAAGAACCCATCCACGAACAAAGGGCTGGCTTACACGAAAGAGGAGCGCAGACAGCTCGGCCTCGATGGTCTACTGCCGCACCAGGTGCTCGAAATCGAGCAGCAGGTCGAGCCCGAGCTGGAGCACGTCCACGCAAAGGCGACTGACCTCGAGAAGTACATCGGGCTCACCAGCCTGCAGGACTTGAACGAGGTGCTGTTCTACCGCGTGCTAGTCGAGAACCTGCCAGAGCTGTTGCCCATCGTTTACACGCCGACCGTCGGGTTGGCCTGCCAGCAGTTTAGTCACATTCTTCGTTCGGCGCGCGGCATTTGGATCACGCCGAGCAACATCGAGCACGCACACGAGATCCTCGAGAGCGCGCCGTTCCACGACATTCGGCTCCTCGTAGTCACCGACAACGAGCGCATCCTAGGGCTGGGCGACCTCGGCGCCGGCGGCATGGGGATTCCGGTCGGCAAGCTAGCCCTTTACGTGGCGGGCGCGGGCATTCATCCGTCCAAGAGCCTTCCGGTGAGCCTCGACGTTGGCACGAACAACCAAGAGCTACTGAACGATCCGCTCTACAATGGACATCGAGGACGCCGGCTGACAGGCCAGGCCTATTTCGATTTCGTCGAGCGCTTCGTGCAGGCCGCGCGCGATGTGTTTCCCCGCGCCATCATCCAGTGGGAGGACTTTGCCAAGACGCATTCGTTCACCCTGCTCGGGCGCTACCGGAAGCGGATCCCGAGCTTCAACGACGACATCCAGGGCACCGCTGCGGTGACGCTCGGCGGAATCTTTGCGGCGCTTCGGATCACCGGGCAGGCGATCCGCGACCAGCGAATTCTCTTCATCGGAGCGGGGGGCGCGTGCATCGGCATCGCGCGGTTGACGTCGGCTGCGATGCGCCAGGCGGGGGCCACCGACCGCGAGATCGAGCGTGCAATCGCCGCGTTCGACTCCCAGGGTCTGCTCCACGCCGAGCGCGAGATCAAGGAGCCCTTCAAACGCGAGTTCGCGCTCAGCAAAGACAGCCTCGAGCACTACGGGCTCGCGCAGAGCCCCAACGCCGACCCGGTGGAGATGATTCGCGCGTTCAAGCCGACCATCCTCGTGGGGGCGACGGGCCAACCGGGGGTCTTCACCCAAGAGATGATCGAGGAAATGGCGAAGCATGTGCACCGACCGGTCGTCCTGCCACTCTCGAACCCGACATCGAAGTCGGAGTGCACTCCAAAAGACGCCCTCGAATGGACCGGTGGCCAAGCGCTGGTCGCCACGGGCAGCCCATACGACGACGTGACCTATGAAGGCGAGCGTCATGTGATCGGGCAGAGCAACAACGTCTTCATCTTCCCGGGCGTTGGCCTCGGCGCCATCGTTTCGGAGACACGAGAAATCAACGACGAAATGTTCTTGATCGCTGCGCAGACGCTCGCGAGCTGCGTCACTGACGCGCGCCTGACGCTGGGCGCCATCTTTCCAAGTCAAAACGATCTGCGCCAGGTGAGCTTCAAGATCGCGTGTGCCGTCGTGCGCTCGGCACGCGACGCGCAGCTCGGGCGCGTGATCCCCGACGAGGAGATCGAGGCAACTGTCCGCAGCGCGGTTTGGTACCCGAGCTACATTCCGATCGTCGCCCAGCGCTGACGGCGGTGACTCCACCGCCTATCGCGGGGTTTGGCTCATTTGCAAACGAAGGGTGCCGCTCCGCGTCATCGCTTGATGGGAGAGCACGGGCGTCGAGAGAAGCTGGTCGTCGAGAGCTGCGCTCGTCACGAAGACACTGTCCGGGCCATTGCCGTCCGCTTCGATGACGAAGGTCTCGCCGTCGTGATGGTTGGGGCTCAGGTGCAGGGTGATGCGTTCGAATAGGGGACTTCCGAGCCGGTATTCGGGTAGCCCAGGGGTCACCGGATAGAAGCCCATCGCTGAAAACACGAACCACGCGCTCAGCGCCCGAGCTTCGTATGAGGGCTGGGTGACGCCATTCCCCAGGGGACGAGCGCGCCAGGAAAGGTCATCCCGTCCGCGGCCGTTCCGATGAACGGATCGACTTCGGCTGCGAGTGGGGCGCCAACGGGCGGGCTCGGCACTTCAAACTGGGTTCGGCCGGACTCCGCACAACCAGCACACAGCGACAAGGACACAGCCAGTACGCTCAGGCGATGTCGATGAAGCCCGATCATAGCTCGTCTGGGTCTAGCACAAGCTCATCGGCAGGCCGTGGGTCGGGAAGAACGGGGTCATGACGACTGCGCTGAGAGAGTCTACCTCCAGTCCGGTGTCGAACGCCAAGCGAAGTACGCATGAGACAACTTTGGATGAGCAGGTTAGATAGGAGGCGTGACTGTCGTCGAAAGGGCTGAGCGGTGGTTGGCGGGCGACCCGGATCCGGCGACACGCCGCGAGCTCAAACAACTATTGGACCGCAACGATCTCGACGCCTTGCATGACCGGTTCGACAGCTCGCTCGCATTTCGGAGTGCCAGCTTCCGCGGGCTGCTGGGTGCGGGGCCCAACCGAATGAATCGCGTCACCGTCATCCGCGCGACCGCCGGTCTCTGTGCTTGGCTTCGCCAACAGCTTCCGAACGCCGCAGAGAGAGGCATCTGCGTGGGCTTCGACGGACGGCGGATGAGTCGCGAGCTCGCAACCGACGCGGCGGGCGTGATTGCGGGCGCGGGCTTCCAAGTCTGGATGCTCGACGATGAGATGCCCACCCCGGTTTTGGGGTTCTCGGTGTTGGAAACCGGCGCTGCGGCGGGCGTGATGATCACTGCGGGCGATAGCCCTTCCGCGTACAACGGCTACAAGGTGTTTTGGGGGAACGGTTCGCAGATCATCTCCGTGCATGACGAGGGCATCGCGCAAGCGATCGCCCGCATCAGCAGCGCCAGCAGCGTCCCCCGGCCGACCCGCCATGAGGCGATCGCTCAAGGACGCATGCAAGCCTTGACCGACCTGGTAGAGCGGTATCGCGAACGGGTTAGTGCTCTGGTAGGTCCCCCATCGGAAGCGCGCCGTCTCTCGATCGCCTACACGGCGCTTCACGGCGTCGGAGATCGACTGGTCCGGACGATCCTCGGAGCTGCCGGCTTTTCCGGCCTCAAGAGCCTAGCCTCGCAAGCGGAGCCCGACGGCCGGTTTCCAACCGTCGACTTCCCCAATCCCGAAGATCCCGCGGCCATGGTGCAGGTCCTTGCGCTCGCCAAGAGGATCAACGCGGAGCTCGTGCTCGCCAACGACCCGGATGCTGGTCGTTTGGCTGTCGCCGTCGTCTCTGACGGCGGCTATGAAGTCCTCTCCGGAGACGATCTGGGCTGCATGCTGGCCGACGATCTGCTCGAAAGAACCGAAAGCCAGTCGAAGCGCCTGCTCATCTCCTCGATCGTAAGCTCGCCACTGCTCGGAAAGATCGCGAAAGCTCACGGCGCACGGTGGGAGCAGACCCTCGTTGGTCACAGCTGGATCAATCATCGTGCGATCGAGATCGAAGCGGAGGGCTACAGTTACATCCTCGGTTACGACGACGCGCTGGGCTACGGCGCCACGACATTCGTTCGAGACAAAGACGGCATCAGTGCCGCGCTGTTGGTTGCGGACCTTGCTGCTCGATGCAAAGCGCGCGGGAGCACGCTGCTGGACGAGCGCGAGGCGATGTGGCGCCGGTACGGCCTCTATGTGAGTCGGCGGATCTCAAGGGCGTTCGAAGGGGGTGATGCAGACGAGAAGATGGCGGCGGCGATGACCCGTTACCGAGACAACCCACCCTGGCCGATCGCCAACCTAAATCTCTCCGAAACCGACGTGCTGGTCTTCGAGCCAGAAGGCGGGGATCGCGTGATCCTGCGCGCGACCGCGACAGCGGCAACGCTCGAGTACTACTTCCATGTCCGCATCGAGATCGATGCCGAAGAAAACGCCGAGTCCGCCAGACAGCGAGGCAACGCCAGAATCGACGAGATCGCCGAGGCTGTCCGCGCGTAGCTGGAGTAGACAAGACCCAGTGG
The DNA here is from genome assembly GCA_947258625.1 of uncultured Polyangiaceae bacterium. Classification (GTDB taxonomy): domain Bacteria; phylum Myxococcota_A; class Polyangia; order Polyangiales; family Houyiibacteriaceae; genus SG8-38. The sequence continues at coordinate 5,894 of CAMYJN010000064.1, forward strand.
AAATCCGATCACGTGGTTACCTCAGCAAGAACGCGACTAAACAGTCAGCTCACCAACAAGATGATGGCTTGCACGCTAATCTGCAAAGAATGGGCGACGGGTGAGCCAAGTTCTCCTAGCCCATGGGGACCATTCGGGGATCCGAATTGCGCGCTACATATCAGCTTGTTGTGTCGACTTGCGGCGCGCTCTAGACCGCGTTTGGATCGCCTATCTGCATCTCCACTGCGTCTTCCTGCATCTCATAACTCCCTTTCTTCTTTGCAACGGCCTCGTTCCCGCTCTGGTCGCCGTAGAAGTCGAATCACACGAGCGTCGCGTTGTGCGGCGCGACTGGCGACGAAATGACGCCATGTGCCGGGGTGGGGACTCTTCTTAATTGCCCTCAGTTGGGCTGCGAGATTCCGCTTGAGAGGCTGAGCTTCAATCGTCTGCAGGGAGCGCTGGTTCTTGCAACACTCGTCTTCGGCGCGAGCTGAAACGCGTGGGGCGGGAACGAGGCTCCCCTTGAGTTGTCGACGGTCGCGAAACGAGAGAGTCTCGGCAGCCGTTCCAAGCGCATGCGTTGACAACGTCGAAAAGCGTTCGGTGCCCTGAGGGTGCCGTGACGATCTGAGATGATGCGACATCGCGTGACAAACCGTGAGCACGGCAATGCGTGCAAGTCCCAGTGATATTTGAGGTTGGCTGATGATTCCGGTCTATTGTGGTGGCAAGCAAAAGCCTGGGTCTTTCACCTCATCACGCGAAGGTCGTCGGCGTGCTTGCAGCGCAAGAGGTGGACAGGGACCGGGCGAGCTGCGGTGCAAGCTGGGCCGGTGCTCGCGAGTGGCACGGCGTGTGCCAAAAGCGTTATTCGACGGCCTTCCGTGGCCCCCGTTGACTACTCTCCACCGCGAAACGATTGAGAAAACCTTGTGCGGGAGCCTGTTGCCTTGGATTAAAAGTCCGCTGCTCTACCAACTGAGCTAACAGCCCGACGAAAGGCCCGGAGCTGTTTAACATGCGGATCCGTCGGGTCAAGCCAGCTTCACATCGCCCCCGATCACCCATCGTCAGAGCGATCTACACGCGGCCCGATGCGGCTGTAGGGGACGTTCGGTTCTTAGACTATTTCGTTCCACAACTGCTGTCGCCTGACGCCACTGGGCAGCTGTCGGGTGAGCTCAGCCATGACGTCTGGAAGCACCCTTAGGTGCCGGTGAGGGCGAGGCGATCGTGATCGATCGTTTCACACCGCGCATGCAACGCGCCTCTGTGCTTCTTCCCGGCTGAAGCGAGGCAGTGGTGGATCGGACTTGGTGAACCCGCTGCGTCGAAAACCTGCGATACGCAGAACCTGCGCGTCACAATTAATGAAGAAGCGAGTAACGACGAGCACTTAGCGGCTGGCACGCGGTTTGCAATAATTTCAGGTAGCGATGCCCAGTGGGCGAGCGATTAGAAAAGGGGTGTGTCATGTTCAAAATTACAAGACTTCGCATTCCCGAGCTTCTGGTTTTTGCGCTCGGGTTGTCCCTCGTGGTGGCGTGCGGAGGGGATAGCCCAGAAGAGGGCGATGGTACGCCCACGAGCGTGCTCGGACAAGAGCTCGTTGGCATTTCCCAGCTAGCCGATAAACTGGTCACCGAGAACGCCCAAGCGTTCGAAGGGCTCCAGTTCGCAGCCGCCGCTCTTCAGAGCGCGTTTGCGCCCGCTGTGTTCGCTGAAGTGGCGCAGAAGCAAGAGTCCTGCATCCCGGCGGACCTTCAGAACACGACGCTCGCATACGATCCGCCGTCGGGGACCTACACATCGAGTGAGATCCCAGGGGCGCCCGCAGGCGGCGTGAGCATTCTCCTTTACGAGATCGACCAAGGGACTCCGACCACAACACAGATCGGCAGGCTAAACGTCACGTGCTCGGGCCTCCTCTCAAATCCCAACCTGCTCGCGACCTTGAGGACTGCTGACGACGTGGACGTCTTGGAGATCAACGCGATGGTCAGTAGTCTCTCGCTCGACTCGTATTCCATGACCGTCTCTGGATTCCTCGCGGACTCCACGGGCGAAGGCAAGGTGAGGTTTGGTGACTTCGGCAGCAGCGGGGGAAGCATGTCCAGCTTCCAATCGCTTTTCGGCGTAGATTTCACAATCGGCGAAGACACGCATGCTGTCCTCACCCGAAATCAGTACGTGGATGGCAGCGAGCAATCGGTGTTCCTCAACGTATTCAGGGAGATGCCGCCGGATTTCTTGAGGGTGTTCGACTTCACCGCCAATCTGACGGGAACTGGCCCAGTCATGCAGGGGCCCGCGTTTTTCGAGTACTGGGCAGATCCAGTCAACTTGACCGGTTACTCCTACAGCACGGTCGCCTGCTTCGAGGGTGCATTCGACGACATGAATGTCATGGTCGCATCCGAATGCTTCCCGACCCCCGACATTGAGGACCTTGCCCTCGTGACGCTTCCGCCAAGCGAGCTCCAGGCGATCGAGGACGCCTACCAGGGCTTGCAGGGGATGTACGCTGCAGTCGAAGGAATCTCGACGGCTGCTGCGGCCATCGGCCAGGCAGCCCTAGCGGAGATGAGTCTGTAAGGCTTCGTCGCGCTGGAGGCAGCCGCCTGTATCTCTACACCCTCTCGTTGCCCACAAGACGGCTCGGCCCGGCAACAGCTAGGAGTCCGGAGCAGTTCTCCGTTCATAGGTCATTTTGAATCGCAGCGGCGCTGGCAGGCGCTCGGCCGTGATGACCGTATGAATCGTCAGGCGCTTGTTGCGTTTGCCGAGGACGAACCGGTTGCGTGAGACGCTGCGCTCTCCTTCGAAGCGCTGATACAGCGCGCCCGCGTCGTCGACCCCGTGGCGGACTTGGAAGACGTCGCCATCGGTGGGGTGGCGCCAGGTGATGGGTCGGCCGTCCGCGGGCGCGGACACCTCGGGTTGGCCGGGTCGTTCGATGCGGATCTGCCCGTTCTCGATGAACACGCTGACCGCCTTCGAAGGCAGGTTGGGCGCGCGCAGGCGCCGACGTGCGATGCCTCGGATGAAGAAA
>CAMYJN010000065.1 GCA_947258625.1 uncultured Polyangiaceae bacterium
TGAACATGTAGAGCGTGTTGTCCAGATCAAAGTTGTAGCTTGGGAAGAAGTGCCCGATTGAGAACTCGTGTAGTCGTTCCTTGTATTGCTTGTGGAGCGTTTGGAACTCGTGGATGGCGGTGAACCGGCGGATGTTTAGTCCGTTGGGGAGCAGCACATCGGGCTTGCGCCCGAGCAGGTGGGTGCACTCCTCCGCGGTGACATCCGACACGGTGGTGAATACCTGTGCCCCATGGGCGGCAGCCTTTTCGATCTGGTGCTGCGCCTGAATGTCGAAGTTCTTGGCTTTCTGGTCCCCGTCGAGGAACGGGAGCTGGTCGTAGAAGGACGTATTCCCAGTCGCCAGATAGCGGCCGACCATGGTCGCGTGCGTGGTGAATACCAGAGCGCCCGGCCAGCCTTCCTTCCTCAGCATCGGAATCGCCAGGCCGGCCTGCCACTCGTGGAAGTGCGCGACGAGCGGGCGGCGCCGCGACTCCTCCTGCGCGAGGGTCGACAGCAGCGCCCGGCACATCTCCCCGAAGGCCACGGCGTTGTTCACGTTCGTTTCGTCGCTGTGGGCGATCCCGTGGTCGGCCCAGACGCGGTACTTAAGCTCGTTGAGCACCCCGGTGACCGAAGCTGTGTCCAGCAACACCACGTGCGGACGGCCGCTGACCAGCCACCGCCCGTAGTGAGCTCCGTAGCCCATTTCCCGAAGTTGGCGGACCGTCCGGCCGACGGGGTCATCCAACGGCGCCGGCTCGAACTCCACCTCCGCTGTTTCCGGATTGTACGGGCCCACCAGGCAGTAGCGGCTGCCCCAGCGGCTCAGCATGCTCGGAACTTTCGACCGCAGGACCGTGTAGATCCCGCCCACCTGGTTGCAGACCTCCCAGGCGACCTCCATCAGCAGCGGCTCGGCCCGACGCGCGTCGACGCTGCCCGACTTCTGCGGGGCCTTCTCACTTGTCGACGGGGGGGTGGATGGAGTCATGATGACGCCCTCGTGATCGCTCATCAACCTACCCCGGGCGGGCGCGCTGGGCCACTGCCATCAGGACGAAAAGCTCTTTGAGCAGCATCTCGTCGCGTCCCCAGACCTTGAATTTGGGTTGCCCCCGTCCATCCGTCAACATGTAGCGACGGGGGTTACGATGAAGGCATGGGGTTTGGTGGGGCTTGCGCTTCTGCTGCTTGGCGGCTGCGGTGAATCGAACGCGGGGGAGGCTCGGACTGCCGGGCAGGTTTGTGACGAAATCTGCGGCTGGCCGGACGCGTGCTTCATGCAGCTGGGGGTTCCGGTGCAGGGGGCGGAGTGCATGCAGAGCTGCGAGGCGCAGGCAGGCCTCGTCGGCCTCGGCTGCCTGAGAGCCATCTCGGACACCGTCAATTGTCTCGGCACCTGCGACTTCGAATCATTGACCGATCAGCAGATACTCAACTGTCAGAGCGTCGCGTTCGCCATCGACTCCGCTTGCGAGTAGTCGATATGGAAGCATTCGGGTGATGTCCGGTCTGATGATCATCATGACGGACGGCAAGGTGCGCAGCGTCATCGGCCACGGCAGGCAAGGATGCTGTGGCAGCGAACACCGGAACAGGCGGCAAGGTGTTGACAAACATCCCGCTCGGCAAGTTCATCGAAGATGTTCGGACCGCAAAGTTCTCCGCGCCCCGCATGGGCGCGGAGTACAGTTTTAGCTTCGAATAGCTACAAGCCGGCCGAACGCTGGCAACGCCCATCAACAGGACGATGGGAAGCTGATCGTCATGGGTGCAGCTTTGGGCCTGGCTGCTGGTTTTCTGCCGCTCGCGTTGATGCAGCCGATCCCCTTGACTTCTGCAGACCGCTGGTGTGCGATGCGGGATCTGAGCGACATTTCAATACGAAAGGTTTGGCCCATGGCCCACGTGCAACCCACCAACGGCGGCCCGCAGCGACGCAGCCTCGCGAGGACGGTTCCGATCGTAGTCCCAAGTGAGGTCGAGCGGATCTTTCAAGCCCAGCTCGCAAACCAGCAGAACGTGGGGCAGACCACGGTCAAAGAGCGCAAGCAAAAACTGAAACGACTGCACGCGGCCGTGCTGGGACATCGGGAAGACATCCGGCAGGCGTTGTATGAAGACTTTCGAAAGCATCCGAGCGAAGTCGATCTAACGGAGATCTACCCGGTCACCAGCGAGATTAAACACTCGCTCCGACACTTGTCTGGATGGATGCGTCCGCATCGCGTCAAGACACCGATGGCGTTGCTGGGCTCGCGCTCGTACGTGCACTACGAGCCCAAAGGCGTGGCGCTGATCATTTCGCCATGGAACTTCCCGATCAATCTCACGTTCGGTCCATTGACGGCGGCGATCGCCGCAGGCAACTGCGTGATGATCAAACCGTCGGAGAACACCCCGCACGCCTCATCGATCATGAAAAAGATCGTCGACGAGACCTTCGATGAGAACGAAATCGCCCTCGTCGAGGGCGGCATCGAGGCGGCCCAGGCTGTCCTCGCCCGCCCGTTCAACCACATCTTTTTCACGGGATCTCCGGAAATCGGCAAGGTGGTGATGAAGGCCGCGGCCGAGCATCTCGGTTCGGTCACGCTCGAGCTCGGCGGCAAGTCGCCGACGATCGTCGACGAATCGGCCAACCTCGAGGCAGCTGCGCGTCGAATCGCCTGGGCGAAATTCCTCAACAACGGCCAAATCTGCCTCACGCCCGACTATCTCTTCGTCCACGAGTCGCGCAAAGACGAGCTGATCGGGAAAGTGCAGGAACACATACACGCGCTCTACGGGGACGACGTGCGGCAGTCGCCGTCCTACGCGCGAATCGTCAACGATCGGCATTTCCAACGCGTCGCTGGCTACCTGGAGAACGCGCGCGCCACGGGGGCAACGGTCGTCGAGGGCGGCGGCGTCGATGAAAGCGAGAACTTCATCGAGCCGACGATTCTCACGGACGTCGATCCGACCTCTGACATGATGACCAACGAAATCTTCGGGCCGGTCTTGCCCGTGTATGGCTTCCAAAGCCTCGACGAGCCGATTCAGGTGATCAACTCGAGAGAGAAGCCGCTAGCGCTCTACATCTACAGCAAGAATCGGAAGAACATCAATCGGGTGATTCAAAGCACGCGCGCGGGCGGGACCTGCATCAACCACAATGCGGTCCACTTCTTCAACAACAACCTGCCGTTCGGCGGATCCAACCACAGCGGCATCGGTAAGGGCCACGGGTTCTTCGGGTTTCAGGCGTTCTCGAATCCGAGAGGCGTGCTCGAGCAGGTGTTTCCATTCGGCGGCCTCGAATTCATGACGGCGCCATACACCGCCTTCAAGCAAAAGCTCATTGACCTGAGCATCAAGTGGTTCTGATCCAATTCCCCTCGTCTGCGGATTGTCTGGAGGTCCGTTCCGATGCGCCATGTAATCGCAATCTCGCTCGTTCTCGCCGTTTCGTTGACCGGCTGCACCAAGGCGAAAAAGGCCCCAACCTACGACGGCGAGAATCTTCCGCCTGACGTCGCGGGGAATACATCTCCTTCCGCGACGACCGCCGCGCTCAACGCAGCGGTAAGCGAGAACCTGCCGTTATCGGAGCAACAAGACTTCGAAGATGCGAAGCGGGGATTGATCGTAAGCGATCCCGAGCTTCGTATTTCCAACGCGGAGGGCGAAACGGTTTGGAGCATGCCCTCGTACGAGTTCATCAAAGGAGATGCACCGGTCAGCGTGAATCCGAGCCTGTGGCGCCAAGCGCGCTTGAACAACATCCATGGGCTGTTTGAGGTGACCAAGGGGGTCTACCAGATTCGAGGCTACGACCTCGCCAACATGTCCCTCATCGAGGGGAAGACGGGTTGGATCGTCGTCGACCCGCTCACCGCCAAAGAGAGCGCCGCAAAGGCGATGGCCTTCGTGCGGGAGCACCTCGGCGACAAGCCCGTGTCTGCCGTCATCTACACCCACAGCCACATCGATCACTTCGGCGGGGTCCTCGGCGTGGTCTCCCCAGAAGAGGTCAAGGCGCGCAAGGTGCCGATCATCGCGCCTGAGTTCTTCCTGGAAGAGGCGACGAGCGAGAACGTCATCGCTGGTGTAGTGATGACAAGGCGGTCGATGTTCATGATGGGGCCGTTCTTGCCCAAAGGGGAGCGAGGTCACGTCGACACCGGGCTTGGAAAGGGCGTCGTGTACGGCGCGTTCGGCCTCCTGCCGCCAAACGAAACCGTCGCCAAGACCGGGGCGGAAATGACGATCGATGGGGTGAGATTCGTCTTTCAGAACGCGCCCGGCTCGGAGGCTCCGGCCGAGATGACGTTCTATCTACCCGACTTGAAGACCTTTTGTGGAGCCGAGGTGGTGTCGCACACGATGCACAACCTCTACACGCTCCGCGGCGCGAAAGTCCGCGATCCCGTTAGGTGGAGCGGCTACATCGACGAGGCGATCGAGATGTTCCCAGATGTCGAGGTCTACTTCGGAAGCCACCATTGGCCGATTTGGGGCCATGACCGGATCATCGACTTCTTGGAAAAACAGCGCGATCTGTACAAATACATCAACGACCAGACGCTGCGGCTCGCACTCCATGGCGCCACGCCGCGCGAAATCGCCGAGGAGCTCGAGCTGCCCGAAACGCTCCAGAGCTCGTTTGCGAACCGCGGCTACTACGGCACGCTCAAGCACAACGTAAAGGCGGTGTATCAGCGCTACTTTGGCTGGTACGACGGAAACCCCTCCAACCTGGATCCGCTTGCGCCTGCCGAGGCTGGCGCGAAGTACGTCGAGCTCGCCGGGGGCGCGGCGAGCCTCTTGGAAAAGGCACAGGCCGCGTACGACAACGGTGAGTACCGATGGGTCGCGGAGCTCGTCAATCACCTCGTGTTTTCTGACCCCGACAACCAGGCGGCGCGAGAGCTGCTTGCCAAGGCCTATGACCAGCTGGGCTATCAAGCCGAGTCGGGGCCCTGGCGTGACGTCTACCTGACCGGTGCATTCGAGCTTCGCCACGGCGGCCCAACCCAAGGGGTCGACCTGGCGCTCTATATGGACATGATCAAGCACGCGTCCTTGGAGAGCTTTTTCACCGCCATGGCGGCTCGGCTCAATGCCCCAAAGGCCGACGGCAAGGAGATGATCGTGAACCTCGTCTTCACCGACATCGGAGAGAGCTATGTCCTCGAGCTGAAGAACTCGGTCCTGCGCCATTACAAGCGCGACCCCCGCCCCGATGCCAACGTGACGATGAAGGTCACGCACGACCTCTATCTCAAAATGCTGACAGGGAAGGCAGGCCTCAAGGACACGCTGTTTTCGGACGACTTGGACATCGACGGAAGCCGGCTAGACCTGGTCTCCTTCTTTCGCTTGATCGACAAGCCCACGGGCACGTTCGACATCGTTACGCCGTAGCGCTGGCGAGCTCGGTCATCTTGCTGTTTGCAGCGCGCCAGGGGAGGCGTATTCTCTTCTTGCGGTGATCCATTTCTGGCAGCGCTTTCCCGGCTTCCACGACGTCAACTCGCTCGATAATCGCGATCCGAAGGTCCTCGAGCGCTTTGCGGACATCGCTGGGCCGATCCTCTGGAAGTGGTTTCGCCCAACCGTCCGTGGTCTCGACAAGATCCCCGAAGGCGGAGCGCTCTACGTGTGCAACCACAACGGCGGGTTCATGATTCCGGACACCTGGATCTTCGCAGTCGCCCTGACACGCGAGCGCGGGACCGACGATGTCCCCTATGCGCTTACGCATCAGTTCGTCATGGAGGCCCCGCTCACGAACCAGCTGCTGCCAGCGATGGGGGCGATTGCGGCCAACCCGGAGAACGCGCATCGCGTCTTTGCGGCCGGTCGCAAAGTGCTCGTCTATCCGGGCGGTGACCTCGATACGTTTCGCCCGTCGCGTGACCGGGGTCGCGTCGTGTTCGGTCCGCGCCGTGGCTATGTACGGCTTGCGCTGCGCGAGGGCGTGCCGGTCATCCCGGTCGTCTCGGCGGGAGCGCACGACGTCTGGTGGGTCGTAAGCGACGGGCGATGGTTGTCGCGTCTCCTGCGCACACATCGATTTCTTCGCACCGATGTGCTTCCGATCACGGTGTCGGTCCCTTGGGGGCTGACCGTTGGGGCGCCGCCCTTTCTTCCGCTGCCCGTCCCTATCTCCATCGAAGTCCTCGAGCCAATTCACTTCGAGCGCTCCGGGCCCGAAGCTGCGAGCGACGCGACCTACGTGGAGGAGTGCCATCGGCGTGTGCTCGACGCAATGCAACTCACGCTTGACCGGCTCATGGAGGAGCGGCGCCTCATCCGGCGGCAGCGAGTCCGCGCTGGGTTTGATCGCGCCATTCAAATCCTCTCCCGGGCGCCTGATGACTGACGAGCGTTCCATCGATCAGTCTCGGCGGGAGTACGCTCGCGGCCCTCTCGAGCTCGAGCATCTCGACGAGGACGCGATCGTGCAATTCCAGCAATGGTTCGAAGAAGCCTGCGAACATGTCGACCTCGAGCCCAATGCCATGACGCTGGCAACCGTCGATAGCGAAGGCGCGCCGGCGGTTCGCACGGTGCTCCTGAAATTCTTCGATCAAGAGGGGTTCGTGTTCTTCACCAATCTCGAGAGCCGCAAGGCGGAGCACATCGACGGGAACAAACGGGTAGCGTTGCTGTTCTGGTGGCCTGCGTTGGAAAGGCAGATCGAAATCAATGGAGTCGCCGAGCGCATCTCGAGCGTCGAAGCCGCGAAGTACTTCATGACGCGCCCACGAGGCAGCCAACTCGGCGCGTGGGTATCTCATCAATCCCAGGTCCTCACTTCGCGCAAGGCCCTCGAAATGAAGCTCGACGAGATGAAGCGCAAGTTCGTCAACCGCGAAGTGCCGCTCCCGTCGTTCTGGGGCGGCTACCGCGTGGTGCCGGGCAGCATCGAGCTCTGGCAGGGCCAACCGAATCGACTTCACGATCGCTTCAAGTACGTTCGCGAAGCCGAAGGTTGGCGGGTCCTGAGGCTCGCTCCATGAACGCGCGCGAGCGGGCCGCCAAGCTGCAGCCCGCCCGCTGGTTCTTTTGTTAGTGACTAGATATCGAGGTTGCAGCTGGTCTCCGCCCAGCGGCCTACGAAGTGACCGCCGGTCTCGGGACCGGGGATGCCTTCGCGGTAGACGCCACCGAGGACGCCGCGATGGCTCGGCCTTCCTCGACCTTGTGCCAACGACCGGCCAGGAAGCCACGCTCACAAAGGTCGATGGGCCGAGCCATGGCGGCGGCCACCATTCGATTGCCGGCATCGTCGATGAGTAGCTCGACGCGACCGTCAAGCAGGTCACGCACAGGCACACGGACAATCGTTTGCGGTTGAACGGGCACTTGGTCGGCCGCGTCTGTGGTGGGATCGAGCCTTGGCGGCTCGTCATCGCGCGGCAACGGGCTCGGTGCTGACGATCACCAGCTCGACTTGATCCGCGGAAAGGCACCCAGCAGCCAGCGCCGATGCGCCAAGCAGAATCGAGAACCAAGTAAGAAAGATCGCCCGCATGACGAAACCTATCTTCACGGGGTACCGGACCGGTCACGCGAGGGCAAGCCCTGTGATTCGCACATCAGAAGGCGGCTTTGAGGGCGAGGTTGACGCCGAGCTCGTTGATCGTGATGCCGACCCTGTCGAGCTGGCCCGGTTGCGCCGCGGGGTTGGGGAACGCCGATGGGAACGCAAGCCCGGCCAGAGTGCCCTTCCCGTGCGCATATCGAAACGCCACCGCGAAGGCGAGGTAGAAACCGTCCTGACCCCTTTCGGGCGGTTCCTCGCGGTTTGCGAAATCGACGCCGAGCGTGAAGCCGTAAAAGTTGATCTTGCTGTCCCCGAATTCGCTCGGATCGGTTTCGGGGCTGAAGTCCGTGAAGAAGCCACCACCGAGCTTGAGGCGTTCCGTGATTCTGAAGATGCCGCCCATTCGGACGTTCGCCGTGGCGTTCCTGTCGATGCCGAGCTCGGGGCTCCGGAGCGGGAACCTCACGACCACGTCGCCCTCAACCCAGCCCCACGGACGCACGTAGGCCACTCCGAAACGCGTGAGTCCCGGTTCGACGCCAGCCCACGATCCGCTGAGGTCGTCGATTTGGCTGCCAGAAAATTGAGGCGGACCGGCGGGTGGGGACAGGCTCTCCGTCACTGTCGTCTCATTGTCGAGGTAAACCAAATAGCTCGGCGTTGCGGCCATCCAGCCGATCCGGACCTGTTCGATCGGAGCGAACTGGAGCCCTGCTTTCATCTGCAAGCCGCCACCCGCGATGCTCTGGTTCAAATTGCGGTTGAACGTGCCGCCCGCGCCTCCGCCGTAGGCGCCAGACACGATCTCCGTCAATCGCCGCGAGGCAATGACGATGTCGAGCCCCCCGCCCAGGAGGAACCGCTCGCTCTTCTTCCACGCAACCGCGGAGCTCAGATGGTAGAGCGAGTTCCTCTCGTCCGCGGTCGCATAGAACTCCGAGGGCTCGGTGGAGTCGGCTGCTGCCGAGACCCTATCTTGCAAGAACCGAGAGAGCGAGCGCGAATAGAAAAAGCCAAGCCCCCACCGGAGCTCCGGTCGGGGGGACGCCACGAACGTGAGCGCGCGCGGAATCGCCTGAAGCGCAGAGTAGTCGCCTGCGCTTTGCTCCCCGCTTTCGATGGAAAGCGAGCCCGGGGCGCTCGCGATGCGGTACGAGAGAATTGCACCCGTTAGGTCGACCGAGCGGCTGTCGAGCCGCGCCACGCCCGCCGGATTGAACCACATCGCCCCGCCGGTGTGAACAT